>JACZXL010000035.1 GCA_022571635.1 Planctomycetota bacterium | reverse complement strand
ACTCCTTAAGAAGCGCATCGATGTCGTCAGTCTTGACCGCATCGATTTCGGAGTCGTCCACGAGGGCGGAAAGATCGACTGACGATTCATTGGATTCGGTGCCGGGCAAGCCGGGAAAGCCGAACGCATATCGGTTGGGTTGCTGACCGAACAGACGACGTTTTCGAGCAAGCCGTAGTCGATCAAGTTGCTCTGTGGGCGCAGTCTCTGAGAGCATGAGTGCGAGATCGCTAAAGAATGCCTCGTCCGCAGCGTCAAGAACCTTGATCGTGCGATCCTGCGTACTCTGCATCCACAATTGGATGTCGATCATGCCCATGCCGCTCTGATCGTCCTGCCTCGCCGCGAAGAGTGCTCTCTGTTTTTCCTGTGCCTCTTGTGCTTGTTGTTTGGCCTCTTCGGCGTACTTGGTCCGGTACTCCTCATGAAGGAGTTGGATGACCGCTTGCTGTTCGTCGGTGAGTCTGAGCTTCTCGGCGTAGCGATCAAGTTCGTGACCGCTGATCGCGACAACTGGCCCAAGTGGTCGGCCGAACTGGTCTCTTGGTTGCTCGTTGGGCTGGTCGGCTGCGGTCGCCTCTCCAGTATCGGACTCCGCCTCAGCACGAAGCATCTCAAGGGTCGCGCGCGGCCCCTTGAACTTCGCCGCAAGCTCCGGCCCGAGCTGTGCGTCCAATGACTCGATGGCAGACTCGTTCAGTTCGGTCCATTTCCCGGAGAAGCTTTGCAGCTCCTTCCAATACTCCTGCCACGCCTCCTCGTCAATGCCCGGCAGGAGTATCGAGCGATCTTCATCGTGCTCCTCGACGAACTTGATCAACTCATCAGTAATTCGATCGTGACTGCGCTGGTGGGTTTGCGCGGCGTCTGTGATCGCCAGTCGCTGATCCTCCGTGAGCTGTTTGAGCCGCAGTGCCACTTTGAATCGTATCTGCGCGGACATCGGATCCTTGGGGGCCATCGGATACGCCCGGCGGTAATAGTCGTAGCGCAGCTTGCGCGCGTTCTTCGGCGATAAACGAGCCCGAACGCTCTTGAGTGTCTTGCGATTCAGATCAGCGATCGCTGCGGACTTCTTCTGCATGTCCTTGCCGATCTCCTGCCAGATGGCTTGCATCGTTTCCATCATCTGTTGAGCGGACTCAGGATCAGTCATGTCAAGATCGGTCATTCCCGCTGCCTCAAACGCGTCCATCATGTCCAAGGACATGGTCATCGTCGCGTCGTAAAGCTTCTCGACTGCGGGCGTGAGTCGGCGTTCATACGAGGCGATGAGCGGATCGGAGTCCAAAAGCTCCTGGTCAGACAACTCCAGTCGGGCGTAGATTTCACTCAGGTCGATGCGGGCCGCCTGCGAGCCGAAGCCGCCTCCGCCCATTGCTCCATTGCGGTAGCGTTGCCGCGCTCGCGCCAGGCGCACCCTCGGCATAACCGCGCGCTGCTCGTCGGTGAGCACCACATCCATTTGGCTGAACAGCCGACTATCCAGTTGTTCGATCTTCTTGAAGGCCCGCTTCATGGCCTTGAGCAAGCGCTCAACCTTCTCACGTTGCGGCATACGGAATCCACCGCCTGTCATCTCAGCGGTCTGTTTCAACAGCTTGGCGATGTCGTCTTCACGCAGTTGGCGGAACGCTGCGCGATACTGCTCGTGCAATGGATCGATCGCAAGACGTTGGAACTCGTCGAGTTGAAGCCGCCGCGCGTAGCCCTCCAGATCCCGGCTGGAGATCGGGTCCGGCAGCATCCCGCTCGTCCCCTGGGCATGCAGACGACTTGTCGCTGCGACCAACGGCACGATCATGACCAGCGCGGCAACATAGGATCGCAGCGCTTTACGACGCAAGATCAAGGTGAGACGTCTCATGTGCATTCCCTTCCTCCCGGATAGGTTGCACGCATTGTATGTACCGCGGCCGGAGTACGCGCTACGCGCCGATGTATTTTGCGTAGATGGACCGTGCGGTCCCCAGATCGTCGGTCCCCTTGATGATGGCCCGGCCGTCGGGGAAGAGCGTCAGCTCCACCGGCTCGCCGTTCGCGCCGCGTTCGTTGGAGAACCGGCCGTGCATCAAATACGCATTGGGCGTGAACGAGCCGTGCGGTGAGAGCTTTGCGGCCATCGCGGCCAGATCGAGCCGCTTCCGCCGCGGCGGATCGCCGCCTGGGGTGATTTGCACGGCATCGCGCCCGCACAATGTCGTGACGGCCCCGCCGGCCCGGCCTTGGAGATACGCCCAATCGCCCCGCACGCAGCACGGGCAATCGTCCGAGTCCCGCGCGCTGCTGATATCCAGCGTTCGCCGATCATTCGACCACACGTCGATCGACAAGAGGGAACGATCGACTTTGTCCAGATTGCCCGTCAGGAGTTTGATCGCTTGAGCGCATTGATGGGCGGCGATGATCGCAACCGCCGCGCCCAGCACGCCTGCCGTATCACAGGTGGGACTAGCGCCCGGCGGCGGCGCCTCAGGGAAGACGCAGCGCAGGCACGGCGTGGATTGCGCGGCCGACCATCGCACTAATGAGCGACCCGATCCGGCGCGACACTTCGGATGCGGCAGAACCAAAAAGGACATCCCCGTCGTTCCCACCGCGCCGCCATAGACGTACGGCAGACCGTGCTTCACCGCCACATCGTTCAGCAGATACCGTGTCTCGAAATTGTCCAGCCCGTCGAGAATGACATCGACGCCTTCAATGTACCGCTCGGCATTGCGGGCGCTGAAGTCGTCAACATGTCCGTGAACGACGACCTGTGAGTTGATGCGGGCGAGCTTCTTCTTGGCGGCCTCGGCCTTGGGGATCATCTGGGCGACGTCGTCCTCGTCATAGAGCACTTGCCGCTGGAGGTTGGTCAGCTCGACGGTGTCGCGGTCGACAATGGACAGCGTGCCGACCCCAGCCCGGACCAAGGCATCGGCGATCATGGTTCCCAGCGCTCCGCCGCCGACGATCAGCGCATGGGATTGGAGCAATCGGCGTTGCCCCGACTCGCCGATGTCGGGCAAGAGGATCTGACGGTGATATCGCTGCAATTCATCCACGATTCGGACTGCCGATTCTGTATAGCGCATCAGTGGCGAAGGAGAGCCCTGGTCCATCGTTTGACATCGAAGTCGTACACGCCGGTGTCATTGAACTGGGCGACGAGAGCGCCTTGGTCGATTCGTGCGCTGGTGAGGAAGACGCGTGTTCGGCCGGCCAGTCGTTGGGCCTGGGAAGCCACGAGACGGCGCTGGTCGGGTGTGAAGCTGCGATCGCGAGCGCTGGCGTTGAACAGATCTTCGAGGCGGGACTTGGCGGTGTCGGACGGCCAACCGGCGTCGACCAGCGCGTCGAGTCGGGCGAGCTGCAGTTGCAGCGCGCGAGCGCCGGTTTGCGGCAACTGACTGGCAACCCAATCGTAGAGGTTCATGGCCGGCCGATTCATGGTTCGGGCCCGGCTGGCTTGGGCGGCCAGCGCGTCGAGCCGGCGTCTGAGCGCCGCCTGCGTCGACTCCGGCAACGCCCCGGCACGGAGGGCGGCGTTGACATCCCCAAGCAGCGACCCGTTGGCCCGTGGATTCTCGAGCATCGGCGGCAGCTCACTGAGGAATCGCTCAAACTCCCGATCGGTCATCTCCGGGAGAGCCGGCTCGAAGCTGGTGAGCTGCCAGCGAACGTAGGCGTCAATGAACGGATCACGGTCGGCACGGCGGATGAGATGTCGGCCCACGATCAACGGCGGCAGCGGCTGCTGACCGGCCTGGCGGGCGAAATCAGCGTCCTGGCGGGGTAGTTGCTCCTCGGTCTTGGCCAGGCGGGCTTCATCGAGCAGCGTCTTGAGCGCTGTAGCGAGGGTTGCCGCCGGCGATCTGGGCGGGGGCTGAGCGATCGCCGGCGCCGCCACGAGCAGGCCTGCGGCGACGAGAACAGCCAATCGGCGGCGGTATCCGTCAAAAGGAACAAGCGCCATCGACCAATCGTATGCGGCGGCGCGGGCGGGGAACCGAAAGTCGCCGCCGCCATCCATGCGTCATCGGTCGGTTCGGATCCCGGCCAGGCGGTCGGACCACCGCTTGACATCGTCGCGGTCCACGCCGCTGGTTGAGAACGTCACGCGAACGGAGCCGTTGGCGAGGAAGGTGACTTCATTCACGAAGCGGCGTTTGAAGCCGACCAGTTGCTGCGCCTGTTGCACGACGAGGCGGCGGTGGTCGGTGGTGAAGCTCTTGTCGTCGAGGCTGGCGGTGAAGTTGCGCGTCATCCTCGTCTTGATGGAGCGTGTGGACCAGCCGGCCCGGATGGTGGCTGCGCATCGAGCCAGCAGCCATTGGCGCGGGCGCGGGCCGGTCTCGCCGAGCTTGCGTTGCACCCATTGCGCGAACGATATGGCCGGTTCGTTGAACTGCGCCGTGATCGTCGTGCGACGATCGAGCTCGGCGACGTCTGCCTGCAACTGCTGCAAACGCTGCGCGGGCAATACCGCCGATTCGGCCAGCCGCTCCAAGGTGTCGATGATCTGCGGATCGGCCCGCGGATTCTGAACAAGGGCTGGGATGTTGTCCATGAAGTCGGCAAACTGCTGATCGTTGAACTCCGGCAGCGCTGGAGCGAAGCTGGTCAGTTGCCAGCGCACGTACGCATCCACGAACGGATCGCGATGTGTCGGTTCGAGAATCGCCTGCGATAGATCCGCGTCCGGGATCTCACGATCGAATCGCTGCGCGAAGTCGGGGCTGAGGGTTGGGAGCTGTTGGTTCTTCTTCGCGTCAAGGGCTTCGCTGATCAGGAGGCGACGCGCCTCGCGAATGAGTTCGTGGTCGCGCGACGATTGTGAAGTTGCGCCCGGCGGCGGGAAAGTTGTCGGCGCGGACGTGAGGCTGTGGGTCAGGATGACAAAGACCACCCAAGCCGGCGCAAACACCGGCGCTGCGAGTGGATCGCTGCGATCACGCGCCACGATCGTCATGGCATCATCGTAACAGTGGCGCCGTCAACGCCGGCTTGATATGGCACGCGCGAAAAAAATCCGGCCGCCGCGTGACGAGCACGCTGGCGGCCGGGAAAGGGGGATCGTGGTTGGGCCCTCTTGGGCTGCGGGTAATTGTACCAGAAGAAGTCTACCAGGCAAAGTGAGCAAATGCTTTATTTGCGTCCGCCATTCTGTGAGTATTTTCGCGGGTGGTCATGGCCTTGCCCTCGCCGCGGGCGGCGTCGTAGAGCTCCCTGGCCAGGCAGCGATGCATGGGCTTGCCCTTTTCGGCCCGGGCGGCGGTAATAATCCACCTGAACGCTAAACTCTGCTGCCTACGGGCAGTTACGGCCATCGGGACCTGGTAATTGGCCCCGCCCACCCGCTTGGACCGCACTTCCACCCCCGGCTTGACGTTGCCGATGGCCTGGCGGAAGACCTCGATGGCCGTTTCGGGGGCTCCCTCGGGCTTTTCCTTGTCCAAACGGGCCTGGATATCGTCCAGGGCGGAGTAGACCACCCGTTGGGCGACGGCCTTCTTGCCACCGTGCATGATGCAGTTGATG
Source organism: Planctomycetota bacterium (assembly GCA_022571635.1). Lineage (GTDB taxonomy): Bacteria > Planctomycetota > Phycisphaerae > Phycisphaerales > SM1A02 > JADFNO01. The sequence goes on along the minus strand of JACZXL010000035.1, from coordinate 13,377 downwards.
AATCTCGACAGGACTTTGTCGCCGTAGCGGGGGTCGGGGCGAAGCTGCTGCTCGGATTTGGTGATTCTGCCTGACATATTCGATTCGATCTCCTGCGGCTCATCCGTCCCGCGTGAGGTCTTGCGGGCCCTTGTTCACCGCAGCGTCGCCGGTGGGGGCCGAAGCTGCGATTACTTGCCGTTTTTCTGCCCTAGTGCCTATTTCCCTTTTTTCGTCCCGTATTTGGATCGGCCCTGCTTTCGGCCTTCGACGCCGAGGCAATCGTGAGAGCCGCGGACGATATGGTACCGAACGCCGGGCAGGTCGCGGACACGACCCCCGCGGACGAGCACGATGGAGTGTTCTTGGAGGTTATGCCCCTCGCCGCCGATGTAGGCCGTGATTTCCTTGCCGTTGGACAGCCGAACCCGAGCGACCTTCCGCAAGGCGGAGTTGGGCTTCTTGGGCGTGACGGTTTTGACCTGAAGGCACACGCCCCGCTTCTGGGGGCTGGCGTCCAGGTCGCGCACCTTGCTCTTGCGCTTGGGGCTACGCCTGGGCTTGCGAACGAGCTGATTGATTGTCGGCATCGGAACGTGGGCCTCCAAGACACGTGAACCGCAGAGTTTAGCGGGCCGGTCACGTCAAGGCAATGACGTACGCACAGCCTTCACCACACCATGCGCAGGCCGCGGGGGGTGATGGTCCAATCCAGGCCGTCCCAGATGCAGGTGACGCGTTGGCGGGCGGATCGGCGGCCGGGCGTGTGGGCGCTGACCTCGGCGATGATTGTCGCCTGTTCGTCGATTCGCTCGATCACGCGAAACCCCAGGTGCGTCGCCGGCTCTCGGGAGTGAGGGAACGGCTCATATAAACTGCCGGGGGGATCGGATTCCCAGCGAGCCCACGCCACGGGGAATCCCAAGCCTGCCAACGCCGAGAGCACCCGCAAGCGAAACTCGCGCAGCGTGATCGGAAGAAGGTCGATCGGAGCGGCCTCCGCCTCATCGAGGAGAAAACGGTCAGCCGTATCGGCGAGTCGTGTGTGGTACGCCGCCTCATACAGCGCCGCGTGCAGCCGAATCTCCCGCCTCGTCCAAGCGTTCGTGACGGGCGGCATCGTGACCACCGTCATGGCCGCGGCCCGACCTGAATTCAGCTCGGCGGGCAGGTCAGCGCCGGGGCCGGGGATTGTCGAACTCGTAAGCGTCCACGGCGGCGCCGTTGGACCGGACTGCCTCGCCCGCGGCGCTCCACACCCGCCCCACAGGACCGCCAGACTAATACTGCTCAACAGGCGGGTGATCGGCGACCAACTCGTATTCTGCCTCTGCTGCGGCAGCCGGTCATTCATCGTCTCCATTGCCGTCCCTCGGCCAAGGCTCGTCGGCCACCACCACCGCACTGACAACCCAGTACCCATGATCTTCATCATCGGGTTTCTTGGGGCGGATGTCCTTGATCTGGAGCTCGATCGTGTGCGGCCCGGGCCCCAGCTCGGGGACGGGGGTCATCACCGGCTCGACGACGAGTCCCGGGTGCCAGCCGCTGCGATCAAAGTCGCTCGACCACAATTCGCGTCCCTTGGTGGTGTTGCGCCCTGCCCAGGGGTTCATCACTTCAATGGACACGCTCAGACGTCGAAATCGTCCCCGGCGCCTCAAATTTCGTCGCCGGGCCTGGACTTGAATCGCTCCGCCTCGGCCACGGCCAGCTGATCGCATCGCTCGTTCTGGGGATGGTTGTCGTGGCCGCGGATCCAGTGGCAGGTCAGGTCGAAAGTCTGCCGCAGCGCGTCGAGCTGCTTCCAAAGCTCAAGGTTCAGGACGGGCTCGTTTCTCTTGCCGCGCCGCCAGCCCTTGGCCTTCCATTGGTCCATCCACTGCATCAAGCCGTTGCAGACGTATTGGCTGTCGGAATAGAGTTCGACCGGGCATGGCCGATCCAGGGCCTTGAGGCCCTTGATGACGGCGGTCAGCTCCATACGGTTGTTGGTGGTGGCGGCCTCGCCGCCGGCCTGCTCGATGGCCTTCCCGCTGCCCGGATGTTCGAGGATGTAGGCCCAGCCGCCGGGACCGGGGTTTCCGGAGCACGCCCCGTCGGTATACAGCTTGACCGTCGCCGCTGACGCCTCCATCGCCGGCGATTGTAGAGAAGCCGAGCCGGGGCGTCGTCGGGGTCGCCAAAGGGCGATAGGATCGAACCCGACGTCGGACGCGGGCGTGATCGAGGCCTTCACGAGACGAGGATCAGTGCCGACGAATCTTTTGCGCATCGAAGTTCGCCCCAAGCCGGGCCAAGCCGACCCGGTTGGCGAGGCCGCATGCCGTCAGGCTCGATCGTTGGGGTTGTCAGATTCGCCTTCGCGTATCGACGCCGCCTCGATCTATTTGATCCAAGGGCCGATCGACGAGCGTCAGGCAGGGCGGCTTGCCGAGGAGCTGTTGGCCGATCCCGTGATGGAGGATGCGACGATCGGATCATCGCCGGCGCGCGGCGCGGCGATGGTGGAAGTTCATCCACGTCCGGGGGTGATGGATCCGAATGCCGAGGCGATTGAGTGCGCGGTGCAGTCGATGCTCGGGGTCGAGGTGCAGGTGCGTACGGGTCGCCGCTACGACATGCACGGGGTGGATCGCGAGACCGCGCAAGCCGTGGCGAGGCGATGCCTGGCCAATTCCGTCATCCATGCAATTCACGATGAGCCATACCACCCGCAGGCATTCCCGGCCGGCTCGCCGCGCGAGTTGCGCACAGTCACCGTTCCACTTGATGACATGAACGATGAGGCGCTCGTGCGCTTGTCGCGCGAGGCGCACTTTTTCTTGAGCCTCGAAGAACTGAAAGCGATCCAGGCCCAGTATCGCCGATTGGGGCGCGCGCCGCGCGATATTGAACTGGAGACGTTGGCGCAAACCTGGTCAGAGCATTGCGTACACAAAACGCTCAAGGCGACGATTCGATATCGAGACGAGACAGATGACAGCGACCCAAACCCACGCATTGCTATGCGTGGGCGTCCGGGGCATGAAGTGAACCCCGACGGGTCGGTCACGATTCACAATCTGCTGAAGTCAACGATCGTGGCGGCGACGAACGAGCTGATCGCAGACGGCCTCGACTGGTGTTTGTCGGTCTTCGTGGATAATGCGGGAATTATCGCGTTCGATGACGAACACGCCGTTTGCTTCAAGGTCGAAACACATAACCACCCCTCAGCGATCGAACCCTACGGCGGCGCGGCGACGGGCATCGGCGGGTGTATTCGTGACATCATCGGTACGGGGCTCGCGGCGAAACCGATCGCCGCCACGGATATCTTTTGCGTCGCGCATCCTGATCATTGGCGCCAAAGCCCACGCCATGCACGGCGTGGGCTTTCGTCGGCGCAACGCGATCTACCCGCGGGGTGTTTGCATCCGCGACGAATCCTGATGGAGATCGTTGCGGGCGTGCGCGACTACGGCAACCGCATGGGTATCCCCACCCTCAATGGCGCGGTGTGGTTCGACGACGACTACGTCGGCAATCCGTTGGTCTATTGTGGTTGCATCGGCGTGATGCCGCGCGATCTCGTGGAGGGAGAACCGCGTCCCGGCGATTCGATCATTGTCCTGGGCGGTCGAACCGGGCGCGACGGCATCCACGGCGCGACGTTCAGCTCGGCCGAGCTGACCGATGTTCACGCTGACGAGTTCAGCCATGCTGTGCAAATCGGCAACCCGATGACGGAAAAGAAACTGCTCGATGTAATCCTTGCGGCTCGCGATCACGAAGATGGTTGTTTGTTCACCGCCATCACCGATTGTGGAGCGGGCGGGTTCTCCAGCGCCGTTGGCGAAATGGGCGAACAACTCGGCGCGGAAGTGAATCTTGAACAGGCGTCGTTGAAATACGAAGGTCTTAGCCCGACGGAAATCTGGATCTCCGAAGCGCAGGAGCGAATGGTGCTGGCCGTGCCCCCGGAAAGGATTGAGAAGCTCCAAGCGGTCTGCGAGCTGCACGATGTTCAGATGTGCGAGCTGGGCACGTTCGGCACAGACGATCGGGAACTCGTGCTGCGCTACGACGGGACGGAAGTTGGGCGGCTGTCGATGGAGTTTTTGCACGAAGGCCTGCCGAAGACGACGCGCGACGCGGTGTGGTCTCCCCCGGCAAGCCGGGGGCTAAATAGCCCGCCGCTTGCGGCCGGTGAGGACCGCCCGTCCATCCGGGAAGCGCTGCTTGCGCTTCTCGCTCACCCCAACATTGCGTCGAAGCGCTGGATCATTCGCCAATACGATCACGAGGTGCAGGGCGCGTCAGCCGTGACGCCGTTGGTTGGCGCTGATGGCGAGGGACCGTCCGATGCGGCAGTCATCCTGCCCGTGTTGAATTCAAACCGTGGGTTGGCGATCGCCAACGGCTTGGCCACCGGCTTGCGCGACGATCCATATCTGATGGCCCTTGCTGCCGTCGATGAATGTGTGCGCAATCTTGTGTGTGTCGGCGCTGACCCGAGTCGGATCGCCATACTCGACAACTTCTGCTGGCCGAGCTGTGACGATCCGCAGGAACTCGGGGGTCTTGTTCGCGCCGCGGAAGGTTGTTACGACGCGGCGAAGGCGTACCGTACGCCGTTCATCTCCGGCAAGGATTCGCTGAACAATCAGTTCACGACCGAGGACGGCCGGACAATCAGGATTCCGCCGACGCTTTTGATCTCGGGTATCGGGATCGTGGATGACGTGCGCACGTGTGTGACGATGGATTTCAAAGGTGCGGGCAACTACGTCGTCGTGGTTGGTGCGACGCAGGATGCATTGGCTGGATCACACTATGCGGAGGTGTACGGCTGCGCGGATAAGAACTTGCCGCGCGTTGATCTTGATCTGGGCCCACGCATCGCTGGCACGATGCACTCGCTGATCAAGCGAGAACTCGTGGAATCGGTTCACGATTGTAGTGATGGCGGACTGTTGGTGGCGATTGCTGAGATGTGCATTGCCGGCGGTCTTGGCGCGGCATTGGACTTGTCGCCATTCCCCGATTTGAGTCCCCAGACGTTGTTGTTCGCTGAATCGCCGAGCCGTTTTGTGATCGAAGTGTCGCCGAGTAATCTGCGCGCTGTGGAATCGCAGCTTGCCGAGATACCTTTTGCGGTTGTGGGTAAGACGCGCGGCGAGCGAACATTGGGTATTGACGGATTGGAGTGTGCCTGGACGCTTGATGAGATATCGGGCGCGTGGTTGGGAACGCTCGATTGGTGACGGGCGGCGTCACGGCGTCCGGGGGCCGCCCGCTAAACGTGGAATTGATGTATGGGCGCCGATCGCAACGTTTAGCGGCGGCGCTCCGCCCCGCGCGTTCTTTGTATGTATCATGCGTTGCGATGATCTGTGCCTATCACGCTATCTTCTGTGCGTACGGATTCTGGCTGCCCAACGATCCGCGCGGATCGTGGTCGGATTGGGTTCGTTCCTGGGAATTATTTCGTTACGGGCGAGCGACAAAGGTCGCAACCCGACGATCGGTCGCCGGCGTTCCCCACGATGACCGGCAACGTTCTGCTGCCAAGAGTGCGCTGCGGTATAGGCCTGTCGTTTTTACCGGCCGGCAGGGGCTGTCCGTCGCCAACGGATTTCGCCAGGCCGTTGAGGACGCAAATTACTCCATTCATGCCTGCGCAATTTTACCGCAGCATATTCACGCCGTGATCGGCCGCGACGGTCGATCGGTCGAGCAGATCGTGTCTCATCTAAAACGTGCAGCCTCACGCAGGTTACGCGAGGACGGGATACACCCGCATCAGGATCATGGCGGGAAGGACGGAACGCTTCCTTCCCCCTGGGCACGCAAATGCTGGAAGGTATTCATCGATCATGACTGCGACCTCGACCGGGCCATTTCGTACGTTCAGCAGAACCCGATCAAGGAAGGACTTCGCGCCCAAACATGGTCGTTCGTTACCCCGCGGCGTGTACCGCCGTCACGGCGTCCGGGGGCCGCCCGCTAAACGTTGGAGCGACAGATTCGTGCCGTTCCAAGTGTTTAGCGGCGGGGCCCCGCCCCGCGCGTTCGACCGTAGGTGACGCGTGCCGCCGTCACGGCGTCCGGGGGCCGCCCGCTAAACGTGGGGGCGACAGGTTGGCGCCGATCGCAACGTTTAGCGGCGGGGCCCCGCCCCGCGCGTTCGACCGTAGGTGACGCGTGCCGCCGTCACGGCGTCCGGGGGCCGCCCGCTAAACGTGGGATTGATGTATGGGCGCCGATCGCAACGTTTAGCGGCGGGGCCCCGCCCCGCGCGTTATGCGTGCAGATTTCCGAACGCGCCTAGACTTCCATCATTCGTGCCTCATGCCTCATGCCTTGATCATCACGACGGCCGGGATCAACTGCGACCGCGAGTTGGCGCACGCCTTCACGCTGGCGGGCGCGCGTGTCGAATCGATTCACCTCAATCGTCTGTTGGACGACCCAACCCGCATCGATCGTTTTCAATTGATCGGCCTCCCGGGTGGGTTCAGCTACGGCGACGCGATCGCAGCGGGTCGCATCATGGCGGCGCTGATGCGGCAGCGGTTGTACCCCGCGCTGGTGCGAGCGGTCGAGCGCGGCGTCCCTATTATCGCGCCCTGTAACGGATTTCAGATTGCGGTGCAGATCGGATTATTGCCTGGACCTGCTCCCGGTGAACCGTGGCCCGAGACGGCGCCGAAACCGAGCATTGCACTGGCGCAAAACGCCTCGGCGCGGTTCGTTGATCGATGGTGTCGGGTTGAGCTGCCCGCGGCGAGTCGCTGTGTGTGGACGCACCGGCTCGATCCCGCGGACGAAACACGCCTGCTGCCGGTCGCGCACGGCGAGGGTCGATTCATCGGAGAGTCTGATACGTTGATCCAACGGCTCGCAGATTCCGGGCAGATCGCGGTGCGCTTCGCGCCGGATGACAACCCCAACGGCTCAGCGGGTGACATCGCCGGGATCTGCGATGCATCGGGTCTCGTGCTCGGGCTGATGCCGCACCCCGAGCGCTACACACGGTGGACGCACCATCCGCGCTGGACGCGATTGGCGGAGTCAAAGCTCGACGAAAAGCCGCTGGGGCTGGCCATGTTCCACAATGCCGTCGCCCACGCTACGCAGGCGGCTACGGTCTGACACAAACGGCTGTTCCTCTATCGACGGCGATACCATGTTGGCTCATGGGTCAGTTCCTCAGCAACAAGTACCTCAAGTTCCGCTCGGCCATGCAGGGCGGGTTCATCGACGTTGAAAAACGGTGCGATCAGTGCGGATATATCCTCCGCGGCTTGAGGTACGGCGGCGCGTGTCCGGAATGCGGTACGCCGATCGTCCTGCGGTCCGATCCGGACCTCGCATTCCACGAAATGCCGTTGCCGCTGATCAAGCAGTTTCGGGTCAACTCGTGGATTGCAACGCTTTCGGCAACGGGGTTCGTCGGCCTGCTCGTCTTTGGCCGCGGTCTTGTGGGTTCCACTGTGGGTGTGGCCGTACCTATTGTGGGACTCATCATCATCTGGATCTATGCGGTGTGGCGATTGACGCCGGTGCTCGACCAACCTCAGGCCGCCGCCTACGGATTTGCCCGCGGGGGTCGGCTTCGTCTGGCCGCGCGATGGCTGCAATTGGGTTGGGTCGCGGCGGCACTGTCGATACCGTTGAGCGTTCTCTTCTCACGATCACCGTTCGGCTTCGGGCTGTTCACAATTCTGTTCTTCGTTGGTCTTGGGGTCGGATTGCTGGGCCTGGTGTGCTTCGTCATGTTCCTTCGTCGGTTCGCCGGTTGGGTGGGTGACGACTTCGCCGAGCGGGCGTTCAATATGGCGGTGTGGGGGAATATGATCGCGATTCCACTTGCCTTCGTGTTGGCGAATATGATCTTCAGTCTTGCACCCTTCCTGATTCTCATTGTTCTCGTGTTTGTGTTGCCGGTCGCGGCGCTTCTGATTGCGTCGATGCTTGCGTTTCCCGTTGGATTGTTATCGTTGAGCCGTTCCGTGGACTGGTCTGTTGTTCATTCACGCCGTGAGGCTGAGCGCGCGCGAGCACTGCGTGAGAAGATGGCGCCTCGTCATGCCCCGCTGCCGGAACCCCCAGCGCAGATCGAATTGGCGGAATCACCTGAGCATCACGCCACGTCGGTCGATCCGGCGCCGGAGAAAGGCGCATGAGCGATCGAGCGCTGCGTTGTGCGGTCGTTGGCGTGGGGCGAATGGGCGCGCATCATGCGCGCGTTTATTCGCAGATCGACGGCGCCGAACTTGTAGCGGTGGTCGACCCGGACCCGGCGCGGCGCACCTTTGCCCACGAGAAGTGGGGGGTCGAGCCGTTGCCCACAATCGAGATTCTTCTGGAAAAAGGCATCGACGCGGTCAGTATCGCCGCCCCGACGATTCATCACCGGGCGCTGGCTGAACCGTTGCTGGCGGCGAACGTGGCTTGCCTGATCGAAAAGCCCTTGGCCGCGGACGAAGCCGAAGCCGAGGCGATCGCCCGTGCCGCCGAGCGCAGCCAAGCTGTACTCCAGGTCGGGCACATTGTTCGGTACGACCCCGTGACGCGAGCGGTGTGTCAATTGAGCGACCTCAATCCCAGGTTCATAGCGATGGAGCGCGTGAGTCCGATGACCTTCCGTAGTGTGGATGTCGGGGTCGTGCTGGACATGATGATTCACGACATCGACGTGCTGCTGATGCTGCTCGGCGCGGAGCCGCAAGAAGTGCAAGCCAACGCGGTTTCGGTGTTCGGCGAAGCAGAGGATGTGTGCAACGCTCGGCTGACGTTTCCACCCGGGCCGGACGGGATAAGCTGTGTGGCCAACGTCACCGCCAGTCGTTTGGCGCTGAAGACCGAGCGCAAGATGCGCATTATCAGCGAAGCGTCGTATGTGTCCGCTGATTTCGTGAAAGGAAGCGGCACCGTGGTTCGCAAGACGGCCAACGCCGAGCAACTGGCCGGTGTGCGGCGCAGACTCGAGGCCGGTGAGGACCTTTCCCAGCTTGATTATCTTGGGCTTGTTCAGGTGGAGCCGTTGGCGGTCAAGGACGGGGAGCCGCTGCGACTCCAGATCGAGGACTTTCTGGCGGCGGTGCGCGGCGGTCATCGCCCGGCCGTGGACGTCCATGCGGGCTTTGCCGCGGTGCGGACGGCAAGTCGGATCATGACCGCGGCTCGGGAGGCGGGGGCGAAAATGATCTGACCGGCATACAAGCAATGAGCCGCAGAAAACTCTGCGGCTCACGCGGCGCGACAAGTCAAGAATTCACGTTCCCGATCAGCCGACGACGTTCACGCCGAGCTTGTTTGGACTCAGCATGCTGATTCGATTTACCACAACCTTCGTGTCGTTCGCGGACAGCTCGCCCGCCTGGACAAAGTTCGCCAGGTCCGACGGACCGTAATCCGTCAGTTGTTGCATGAGCTTGTGTGCGATCTCATCCAGGTTCATTCGCTGATAAGCCTGTGACGAGCGTTGGACCGCGGCGTCCCGTTCGCCCGGCGCTCCATTGCGGTTGTCGTGATCCGACAGCCGCTTCATTGCCTCGCGGACAAACTGATCCAGCTTCGCGTTGGGACTCATGGCGATGTGATCCAGCAACATGTTCCGAATCTGTGCCGCCAACTCCGACCGACTGAGAGCGCCGTCGTGATTGCGATCAAGGCGGTCGAACCTCGGTGTCGATCCGTCCACCTCCGGCGGGGCGATCGTGCCGCTGTCGTTCTGATCGAGATCGTCAATAACCTTTTGGGCGATCGCTGTCGCCTTGACGCCGATCGCGACTGGGTCGCCGGACCTAATGACCGGGGCGTGGTCGACCGGTGTTTTCAGCTGAGCCGGCGTTTCGGCACTCGGCCGCCGCGGGCTCGCTACGTCGCCATGGGGCTCTTGGGGTGGCGGCGATCCCCCGCTGGTAAGCCTCCCCAGCAGGATGAGAAGGTCGTTGACGTCGACGGTGCCGTTTTCGTCGAAGTCATAGGGAGAATCCTTCTTGCCCCAGTCCGCCAGCAGTGCGTCGACGGGGTCGAGGGGTTTGACGGGGTCGACCCGCGGCTTGCTCGGATACGAGGGATCGCTCATTCGCGGTTCTTTGACCGGCGTTTCGGCGATCGGCCGGGTCGGGTCCGCTACGTCACCATGGGGCTCTCGGGGTTGCCGCGTTCCCCCGCCGGCAAGCTTCGCCAGCAGCGCGCCGAGGCGGTTGGCCGGCTCCGCCGGTCCGTCGTCCGAGACGATCCGATTCGTGGTCACCGTCGGGGCCGATGATTTCAGATCAATACCCGGCTCGGCGATCCGCCTGGGAGTTGGACTTGTTGTCCTGGCATGGTCGGGTTGGATCGTCGGTGGCATCGGAACCGTCGTCGGCGCCCTTTCGACCGACGGATTCGCGCGGACGGCGGAGATATTCTTACCGGGCGTCGAAACCAGGTCAGTCGACGTACGGCGCACCGAGTCGAAGCCGGTCAACGTGCGCCCGTCGGTCGAGACGGAGGTCTTCGGATTCAACTGGGCTGATCGCGATGAGGTCACTTGAACGCGCATGAGAGGCGCGCGATCGGCCGCGGAGTTGACATCGATTTGCATACCAAGACTCCTTGTGTGATGTCCTGGGCATGGGGCAAATCCCGCGCCGCATACCGAAATCAGCTTTTCCATCGCCATCGGTGCTTGTGATGAGACAGCGATCGCGGCGCGGTGCAGCAATTGCGCCACGTCGTGCAAGGACTGCGCCGCAATCGGTGCGCAGGATCAATCAAGTGGCCCAGCCGGTCGATCGCGGTCGAGGTGGCGATGGAGGCTGCGCGGCTGCCCGGCCGGCAAGGTCGGCTTCAGCCGTACCGCGGCCGCGAAAGCCCCAGGCGATCACATAGATCTCCGTGGACTTGTGCCGTGACGCCTTGGGCACGAATCCCTTGACCTTCTCAAACAGCACCCGACAACGAGCGAGAAGATCGGCGTACGATTCGCCTTCGAGAACTTTCATGGCCAGGCGCCCGCCTTCGACCAGCAGATCCCCGCAGCGATCCAGCACGGCATGACACAGCCGCGCCGAGGCGAAATGATCGGCCGTGTGGTCTCCGGAAGTATCCGGCGCCATATCCGAAAGGATGACATCAAACCGCTTCCCCGAAGCCGGACCTGACGAGGCGGCCGAGGAAGGTCCGGGTCCTTCGTCATACGCCAAGTAACTCAGTAGCCGCTCGGTCTCGACCTCCTCCAAGTCAGCGTGTACGCATCGAACATTGTCCAGCTCGAACACGTGATCGATCGGCCTGCGGTCGATGCCGACGACGAGGCCGTGCGGCCCGACGCGCTTTGACGCCACCTGCAGCCACGACCCCGGCGCTGCCCCGCAATCGAGCACGCAATCGCCGCGTCGAAGCAGCCCCTTGCGCGTATCGATCTCGATGAGCTTGTAGGCGGCCCTGGAAAGGTAGCCTTCGCGCTTGGCCTCGCGAAAGTAATGATCGTGCAGTTCCCGAGCCATCTCCATCAGGGTACGCTTGATGGACCGTGGCTGCCGCTCCGAACCAGCCCGTCCGCCTCAGGCAGTGTCCGCAGTGTCGATACGACATCTCGGGCCTGCCCGCTACCCACCGATGTCCGGAATGTGGTTTCGCCTACGACGAGTCGATGCTCGTGCTGGAAGGCTGGCATATACCTGGCTTGGCATCATTGCCGCGATTCTTGGTTCTCTATGGAACACCGTTTGCGATTGTGCTCTTGATGATTCGCGGGATTTTCGGCTGGTCGTGGTTACTGCTCGGCATGATCACAGTAGTCGCAATCGGGGTTGTCTTTGGCCTGCACCTTTATGTCCGTTACCGCGATGAGTCCGCCAGTCGCGCGTTGGTGAGATACTTGATCAGTGCCGATGGAGTCGCCCGCTGGGGTGGGCCCACTCATCCCTGGCGGGAGTATTCTCATCTGATGTTGCTCCCGGATGGGAACACCGCCTGGCGATTGCACCTGTACCCGGCTTGGTGGAGGCTGTACGGGCCACCGGTCGTGAACGCGCGTCTGGAATGTTCGGATAAGGAAGCCGACGCGATTCGCGCCGAGATTCAACAGCGCATCAATGCCGCCCGCACCGCAGAGGCCGAAGCCCGCGCCAAAGCGCGCGGCGAACAGCGTCGTTGGTGGTGAGATTCAATAGCGTCCGGTGGCCGCCCGCTAAACGTGGGGGCGTAGGATTGGTGCCGATTGCAACGTTTAGCGGCGGGGCTCCGCCCCGCGCGATCGGGCGCACGTGTAGCACTACGGCGTCCGGTGGCCGCCCGCTAAACGTGGGAATGTCAGGTGCGACTCGGCCTCCCTGAACTCGCAAGCACCTTACGGAAAAATAGCCGTCCCGATGTCGGTCGGGTCGGCGACGACGGCGATTTTGATGTTGCCATCCTCGGTGCGCAGCGTGATGGTGTTGTCGCCGCGATTGAGCGCCGCTTGAAGCCTGCCTTTTCGGCGATTGGGGGCAATCGTGAACTTCCCGTAGCTGATGTGATGATCGACTCTGCCGCCGGCGGCGATGCAGTCGAAGATTCCCGTCGACTCACCGCGCACGCGATATTCGATGTCGCCTTCGCTGTTGATGATCGTCACTTTGCGGCGCATGGCGAGATTGGTCATGATGCGCACGTCGCCTCGCCGGTTGGCGATATCGACCACGCCTTCGATGTTGATGGCGACAACGTCGCCGCGCTCGGTCCGCACGAACACGCCGTCCACCGCCGGCACGTCGATCCGCAGGTCGGCCCGCTGGAAGTGCGGCTCGCCGTGCGTGGTCCAGAGGCGGACCCGCAACACCTGGCCGAGCTGCCCGGGCACGACTTCCGCCCGATAGCCGATGTCGGCCAGCGACGCCTCGGCCTCCTCCTTGCGGGTTGGGCCGTGCATGGCGACTCGCCGAACCGTGATTGTGGCAACCTCCAGTTCTTCATCGACGTTGATGATCACATCGCCGCCGAACGACTCGACGTCGATCGCCACCGGCAGCGCGACCTCGATGACCTGCGGCTCGTCTGTCTGCCGCACGTAGGTGAGTCGCTGGATGTCAAACAGGTTGCGCGAGGACGAGGCCCGCCCCCCGCAGCCGCTGAGGATCGACAGTCCCACGAGAATCAACAAACCGTCTCTGATCGTGCGCATGGCAGGGTCCTTCGTGTGATTACGGCATCGGTGAACGTTCGTCGATTGTATCGGCGGGATCGAGCCGGTGTGTGTGGATTTGCCGGGTGATTTGAACTTCCTCGCAGGCTATGCTGCACCAGCGATCAGCGAACTGCCTGCCAGCCTAATGCCCAGTGCCTAATGCCTAGTGCCTAGTGCCTCCCTTCTATGACACCATACCCCCAAGCGCACTGGTCGGGGCTGGAGTTTCTCAAAACCATGCTGCTGCC
>JACZXL010000034.1 GCA_022571635.1 Planctomycetota bacterium | reverse complement strand
GCCACGGGGAGCGCGGCGCCGTCAATACTTCATGGATTCGCAGATCGGCAATGCGACGGCGAAACGCTGTGGTTCAATAAATCGACTTGAAATCGTTGGGCTTGCCGTCCGCGTATTCCCAGATCGTCACGTCAAGATACTGAACGCCCCATTGCAGGGCTTCTTCGTGCGTTGGGAACAGCACGTCGAGATGATCGCCTTTGATCGCGCCGCCACGATCGAGTACCGGCACGATGTAGCCGTCGTCATAGCCGGGGATCGAGAGCATCGAACCGAAGGGGAACGAAGAAAGGAACGAAAAAAGGTGTCAGGATGATTTTATCGAGTCCTTGGGTGGTCGCCCGCGTGGTCGGAGCGTTGTGTTCAGCCCTAAATCCAAAGCCATACGGCGCTTCCAACGATCGGCTCCCAGGGGCGTGCCGCGCACAACCGAGTGCCGCACTGCCTGCAACTCCGGGTCGTTCATACGACGATTCACGTGCGCCGACCAATTCCTCGGCCGGTCCACCGGCCACGCGTGTAGATGCCCATTCAAAGGCGACTTTCGATTTCGCCGACTCCACATGCTCCCCCAGCGCCAACTCTCTGCTCGCCTCACCAAATTCGCGCGGCGAGCGTTCGCCTCAACATACCGACACACGTTCAGAAAATGCCGATCCGCCTGTCCTGGAAAACTCTTGAACCGCCCCTGGTACAACGGACCTTCCCCCGTCGTGTGAGTATGGGCATGCCATCGGTGTGTATGAGTCACGGCTGTCCATTGCATCCACGTTGACAGGTTCGTCCGCCGGCTCGCCTGCACCACCAGATGCCAGTGATTCGGCATCAGGCAGTACGCCAGCAACCGTGGCGCGTCCGTACGGTCCAGCCCTTCGGCCAACACACGTTCAAACGCCTGGTAGTCTGCATCATCCTCGAATATAGCCAGTCTCATCACCCTTCGATTCAACAGGTGATAGACAAGTCCCGGCACAGTGATTCGGGGTGCTCGTCCCATCGTGTCAGACTACCGCCACCTCACCACCATGTCAAACAAATCATCCTGACACCTTTTCCGCCTCAAAGATTTGAGAGCCAGAACTGCGGCCCAGACTTTACTATTTTTATGGTCATCGTGTTGGACCTGTTGTCAATCGAAGTGGAGAAACGATCTTGGCGCACTGAGTACATGCCAACAGGAATGTGAAGCTCTTCATGCGGGTGGAACCCCAGGAATTCCTGGGATCCTACCAGGCCAACCCAGGCCCGGTAGTCCTGTCGGAAGATAAAATTTATCACTAAACTTTATAATTCGCGTCTGCATGGATAACGCAGACGTGAATTATTATGTCAATAGAAATATGTATTCCTTGCACAGCAATTATGTCTCTTCTATAATAAGAATACAATGCGTCGTTCTCGAATTAAAAGACTTATGTACTGTCTGGTAATTGGAGGTATATTAGCAAATTTTGTATCGGGGATCACTTGCTGGCAATTTGGAGAGGCGGCACCGGCTGGTGTATTTTCGGTCGGATTATGGCGTACGTTTCCATTGCAACCAAAAGATCTTGCAATATGGAGACGACTTTCCAGCTCGCATTGGCCCGAGAAACCAAAGCATGTCATGCACTTTGATGCATTAGGAGTTTCACACAAGCAGATTTTTAACGTTATTGGCAATGTTGATATAACAGGTCTATCGCCCCAAGCGGCATTTCAGAAGATGCAGCAGAAACAATCTTATTGGATCTATGTAAGTGATTATGGATGGCCATTCCACTGCCTTAGACTTGAAAGCTGGACTTACCGAAAAGGTACAATTCTCAAATCAAGTCAAACAAACGGATGGCAAGTTGGCAGTCGCCTGGTACCGACTCGACTGCTGCTTTTTGGTACTCTTGCCAACTGTTTCGTCTATGGAATTGTTGTCTTCTGCAGTGCAATTGCCTTCGGTCAGCTGCGGTCTCTCATTCGTCGCAAGCGCGGACTGTGCATCAAATGCGGCTACGATCTTCGCAGCAGTGTCTCAGCCGGATGCCCCGAATGTGGCTGGCGACGCGACGAGTCGGGGGCGGAAGAGTTGTCAGGATGATTCTTCCGAGTTATTGCGCGGGCGTCGGGTGCAAAAACTCTGTCCAGCGGAACTAGCGAAGAGAAAAGCAGTTGCAGCGAATCCGATGAAGAGGCGATGTCGAATAGGATCCGGTGATTTGAGTCACAGTTGCGGCGATCGGCGAGATGCGCGCACAGGAATAACGCAATCGATGGCATCAAGTCACGCAGCCTGACTTTGGTCAGGCTGCTTCTCGGTAGTTGTCCATGGCGAAAACTCCATCCGTCATATCGATCGGAGGGCTAGCAATGGACAGCTGGATTATGGCGCGTTGATCTGAGTCTGATTAACGGTTCAGTTTGCGGTGGCTGCGTGGCGAACGGCATCAGTCAAAGGGATAGCGCACGAAACAGCTACGGGAATGAGTTGTCGCAGCCAAATATTGATTGTATCGATCAAGCCGCGCGCCGGTATCGGTGATGCAGACCACCGAGTACTGGCTCTGCAACGACACGCCCCTGGTCTGGCGGCTCTACGGAGCGAGGTACTGGCGAGTTCCCGTCGAGTGATTGATGTGGACGATCCGAGTGGTAGTACTTGAAGTATTCACCGAGAACTCGAATCAGATGTGCTTCGTTCAGCACGATGATGTGATCAAGGCACTCGCGACGAATCGAGCAGATCAGGCGCTCTGCGTATCCGTTCTGCCACGGGGAGCGCGGCGCCGTCAATACTTCATGGATTCGCAGATCGGCAATGCGACGGCGAAACGCGGTGGTTCAATAGATCGACTTGAAATCGTTGGGCTTGCCGTCGGCGTATTCCCAGATCGTGACATCAAGATGCTGAACGCCCCATTGCAGGGCTTCTTCGTGCGTTGGGAACAGCACGTCGAGATGATCGCCTTTGATGGCGCCGCCACGATCGAGTACCGGCACGATGTAGCCATCGTCATAGCCGGGGATCGAGAGCATCGAACCGAAGGGGAGCAGCGTGGTGTCGGCGGCGACGAGTCTCATGCCATTGGTTTTGACTGAGTAGCCGCTGGCGGTGATGCCATCGGCAAACGCGCCGCACGATCGGGCGTCCGGGCTGTAGGCGGTGACCAACATTCTCACGGTGCGCGCAGGGCGGACCGGCCGGCCATTGAACGACGGCACGTCCCAATCGGATTCTGTCTGCGTGATTGAGGCCGGCGCCGTCTGCACCGGCGGCGGGGTCAGGGCCGGGTCGGTCATCAGCCAACCGCTCGCCGCTCCGGTCAAGGCTGCGGTACACACGACCATGGGCAACGCCACGCGTCGGGACCCGTGGAGCGATCCCCAGAATCGCTTGGTTCCATTCTTCAATTGCATCGGGATTCATCGCCCTCACCGGACGGCTCGTCGCTCACCCTGCGGTAGAAGATGAGGTTCGAACGAGCAGTACTACTTTGTGGCGAGTATACCCCGAGCCGGGCTGCACCCAATCAGGACCTTTCACGGTCGGGCCACGGCGCTCAGGTCACGAGGGCTCGGCGCTGTGGCGCATGAATGTGGGGAGATCCTGTCGTTTGCGCCAACGAGTTACGGGGCTTGCGCCGGCCCGCTGCGCAGCGAACCGATCTGTCCCTACACTGCGGCCATGACCGCGATGCCCCTGGACGAAGTCATCACGCTGCTTATTCTCGGACTTGCCGCGGGAACGGCTGGGGGGCTCGTCGGCATCGGCGGCTCGCTCGTCATCATTCCCGTGCTCACGTTGCTGATGGGCAAGGACCAACACCTGGCACAGGCCTGCGCGATGATCGTCAATATCTTCGTCGCCGTGCCCGCCCTGCTCCGTCATCACCAAGCGAAGGCAGTTCAGTGGAGCGTCGTCGTTCGCATGTTGCCGGGGGGATTGGTGCTTATTCTCGTCGGCGTCGCCCTGAGTGACGAGATCGACGGCGAATTGCTCATGAAGTTTTTCGGGGTCTTCCTTTTGTACATCATCGCGATCAACGTGTTGAAGCTCTTCGAGGATGGGCAAAAGGACAACGGCCGATCGCTGCGGATCGGGTGGCTTCCCGTCGGTTTCGTGGGATCGCTGATGGGTTTCGCGGCCGGGTTGCTGGGAATCGGAGGCGGGCCGATCGCGGTGCCCATGCTTCAGCGTATTTGTCGACTGCCGTTGAGAACGAGCATTGGCACGGCAACAGCAGTGATGTGCGTTACGGCGGCAATCGGCGCGTGGCGCAAGAATGCGGGATT
Organism: Planctomycetota bacterium; assembly: GCA_022571635.1. GTDB lineage: Bacteria > Planctomycetota > Phycisphaerae > Phycisphaerales > SM1A02 > JADFNO01. Next base: position 14,677 of record JACZXL010000034.1, on the reverse strand, counting down.
GAACGAGCTGCTGGAAGGTAGTGTGACACCGAACCCGCTTGGAGAGAGTCTGCTGCTGGCAGCGTGTCTTGTGCCCACCGCGATGATTGGTGCGCTCATCGGCGCAAGACTCACGCACAAACTGCCAATAAAGCTGCTGCGGATCGCCTTCATCTTGCTCATGATTTGGGCGAGCGTGAACATGCTCGATCTGCTCCCGTCGGAACTTGCGGCCGGATTGTCATCATCACTCTTCCCCGCACAGTGAAGCAGGTTGTGGTAGCTTGATCTCACCCGCTCGCTTGGGCGCACTGATCGTCGGCGGGACCTGCAGGTGGATACCGACCTTTGGTCGTCTCGCGAAGCTGTCGACGAAGATCCAGCCGCATCGCATCGATCTCGCAGCGGAGTCGTTGCAGCGTTCTGTCCGGCGCGTCGGCCAACAATTCATCAGCCGGAATCGCACGGCCCGCCTGAACTTTGATCCGCCCTCGTAGGCGAGGAAACCGCTGCCCGATCGGCCAGATGTCGTACGCCCCCTCGACGGCCATGGGCACGACCGGCGCTTTGGTCCGCTTGACCAGGACCAGGATCCCGGCTTTGAACGGCCGCACGGTTCCATCGGTACTTCGCGTTCCTTCGGGGAACATCAAAACACACCCGCCCGCGTTCAGTTGATTGATCGCAGCCCGAATCGCCTGTGCGTCGCCGCGGCCACGGCGCAACGGGATCGCCCCCGTCAACCGGATCGCCCACCCGAAGGGCTTGAAGTCGAACAGGCCGACCCTCGCCAACGAGGCAAACGGTCGATCCCATATCAGACAACCGATCGCCGGCGGATCGAGGTTCGATTGGTGATTGGCGATATAGATCACCGGCCCCTGTGACGGGATGTTCGATTGGCCGGCGTACCGCAGCCGGTACACCAGGCGAAAGAACACAAAGACCAGGTGCCGCAACAATGTCCAGATTACGAACACGGTGAAGGGTGAGAAGGTCGGTGCTCGACGGCGGCATTGGAGGACCTTCACGGGTCCAGCCCGAAGTCCGGAAGTTGCCGGTGCGCGATCGCGGCGAGTTCAGTCACCACCTGATCGACATTGCGATGACCCGTGTCGACCACAATCGCCCCTTGGGGCCGGACCAGCGGCCCGTCGGCGCGCGATTCGTCCATCCGATCTCGCTGAAGGATATCGCGCTCGATTCGATCCCGGCTCACCTGCATTCCGGCGTCCACGAGTTGTCGAGCACGCCGCTGCGCGCGGATGGCAATGTCTGCATCCAGGTAGAACCGCAAGTCGGCCTCGGGAAAAACCACTGACCCCTGGTCTCGACCTTCGCTCACGAGCCGCCGGTGCGCTTCGGCGATCCGCCGTTGCCACGCCACCAGCGTGCGCCGAAGCTCACCCTGACCGGCGACAATGGAAACAATCTCACTCACATCCAGGTCGCGGATCCGCTGGCTGACGTCGCGATCGCCAAGCAACAGTCGAGGCGGGTCGGCCGACCACGTGAAATGCATGTCGATGCGCTCGACGGCCGAGGCCAGCGTCAATCCGTCCGTCGGATCGATTTTGGCGTCCAAGGCGACTAACGCCGCCGCTCGATACATAGCGCCGGTGTCCAGAAACTCCAGTCCCAGGCGTTTGGCGAGCTGATGCGCGACGGTGGATTTTCCCGTGCCGGCCGGGCCGTCGATCGTGATGATCACGCTCGGTAGGTTGTGATCGGAACGACTCGGCATGCCTGGGGACATCACGGCTTGGTTTCGATGGCGTCGGTCAGAATCTTTCGGGCCTTCTCGATGTTGGCCACGGGATCGCCGCTGCCGACGTAGTCGATCGCGAGCGTGTTGACGAACCCGACACTCTGAATCGCCGCCACGCCTTCCGCCAGATCATAGCTCTTGTGCTCGCCCTGCTGATCGAACGCCTCGACGGTGGCGTGCACCGCACCGGCATACGGCGCCAACATGCGCAGCGCCTGAACGAGATCACCGGAGGCCGCGGCATGGGCAAAGTCCGGGAGGGAGCCCACTCGAAACCCGCCGATCCGCTTCAGCAGATCAGTGAGGCGCTGCGGTGATGCGGTGAGTCCGTCGTGCGGGGCGATGAGCAGGTTCAACTCGGATCGTTCCATGACCGGCATCACGGCTTTGAGCTGGGTGGCTGTCTCGTCGAGCGCCTCATCCGTGTCCGGCGCCTCGCATCGCACGGCCAAGGCGTTACACCCCAGGCGGCTCGCCGCCGCCGCGAGACGTTGCACTCGATCCGCGGCAGCGCGCTCGGTCTTGTCGTCGGCGGTGAACGCCAACGGCTGATCCTCGATCAAGACCAGGCATGGGCAACCGGCCTTATCCGCGCTGTCGCGTAAACGGTCCAAATCATCCAGCGACCAGCCGGCCAGCATCGACGAGGGCACGTTCAGGCCGCGTAGCTCAAACTGCTTGATGGCGTAGGCGGGTACGTCCAGCAGCGATAGCGAACCGTCCCCATTGTTGGACACCAACGTGCGCAGCGATCGCGTGGCGAGCGTAAGGATCATCTTCGTTTGAGCCTACAAGTCGTTGGCGGGGAGTCTACCCCCCTGTTCAGCCGCCGCAAGCCTCCTCGTCCGTCCCGTCCTTTCTCGGCCAACCGGCCTGCACAATGGACAAGAAAACGCCGACCAGGGCAGGCCGACGTTTTCCGGAGGGGAGAAAGATCCAATATCACAGATGCTCGGAGCGCAAGCCCCAAGGTCATCATAATAGCGGCATGTCCGGTAAATGCCAAGAGAAGGGTTGTGCAATTTGCCTATCTTTCCACAAACCACCCACAAAATCCCCGCTTGATCTCGTTTTGCACGACCTGAGCCGTATCACCGTCGCCACCAACCCCCTGCACGCGGCACGGGGCCCTGGTTGCCCGCCCGGGCCGGATCACTATCATGGCCGCCCCCACGGCCACGCCACCTACACCAGAGCCCCGCACCATGCCCAGTCCCCGCGAATGCCGCTTCACCGAAACCCACGAATGGCTCCACATCGACGAAGATGTGGTCACACTCGGCCTCACGCAGTACGCCGTCAATGAGCTCACCGACGTCACCTACGTCGAGATGAAGACCGCCGGCTCGACCATCCTCCCCGGCGAATCCGTGGGCGAGGTTGAATCCGTCAAGACGACTAGCGACATCTACTCCCCCGTCGGCGGCCAGCTCCTTGAGGTGAATCCGGCCGTCGCCGCTGACCCATCCCTGCTGAACTCCGATCCCTTTGGCCGGGGTTGGCTCGTCAAAATCCGTACGACTGATCCCTCCCCACTGGACGCGCTGATGGATCAGACGATGTACGACACAAAGTACCCTACCGGGTAATCGGAGCCGCATCGGATTGTGATCGTTGCCCTTGGGGCTCGCGGCTTTGGGTCGAGGCGCTGCCCCAGGAGCGCCGGGCCTTGACCTAGAGCAGTTTCAATGAAGACGTAGCGGCTGCATGCGCTGGTCGTCTGGCGCCACGATAAATTTGCCGGCCCCGACGATCGATCGGCGCGACTCCGGTGGCACGGGCATCCTGCCCGTGCAGAGGTCACGCCATGATAAGTCGCACGGGCAGGATGCCCGTGCCACTGGATATTGGCATGGGGGAGGTTCCGATTGAATCGGGATACCATCGGTTTTGAGGCCGCGACGTGGTCCCGTTCCTGCCATGGCGTGACGCTACAAGATCATTGAAACCGCCCTAGAATGTCCGCATGGACGGCTCGCGGCGTTTTGATCTTGTCAGCCAGTTCAAGCCGACCGGAGATCAGCCGGGGGCTATCGACGCCCTCGCCGAGGGCATTTGCGCCAAGCGGTCGTATCAGACGTTGCTGGGCGCGACCGGGACCGGCAAGACGTTCACGATGGCGAACGTGATCCAGCGGGTGCAAAGGCCTGCGCTGATCATTAGCCACAACAAGACGCTCGCGGCCCAGCTCTATGAAGAGTTCCGCGAGCTGTTCCCAAACAATGCGGTCAGCTATTTCGTCAGTTACTACGACTACTTTCAACCGGAGGCCTATATCCCGCAACGGGACATCTATATCGAGAAAGATGCCTCTCGCAACGACGATCTGGACCGGCTCCGACTCTCGGCAACGAGCAACTTGCTCTCGCGCGGCGACGTGGTCATCGTCGCTTCGGTGAGCTGCATCTTCGGGCTTGGATCACCCGCGGACTACGCGGATTCCGTGCTGGCCGTCTCCCGCGGTCAGACCGTGAACCGCCGTGAACTCCTGCTCAATCTGACGGAGATGCAGTACGCCCGCAACGAGGTCGAGTTCCAACGCGGACAGTTCCGCGTGCGCGGCGACGTGATCGAGGTCTATCCCGCTTACGAGCGATACGCCATTCGCATCGAATTGTTTGGCAACGAAGTCGAGCGACTCGAATTCATTGATCCAACGTCCGGCGAAGTGTTGGCCGAGGAGAGCCAGGTCTTCATCTATCCGGCCGTCCACTACGTCATGCCGCAGGACCGCCTCGAAGCGAGCCTGGCCGGGATCCGCGCGGAGTTGGATGAACGCGTCGTGCAGCTTCGACACGAAGGCAAGCTCTTAGAAGCACAACGTCTCCTTGCCCGCACGAAATACGACCTGGAAATGATCCAAGAGGTCGGCTACTGCTCGGGCATCGAAAACTATTCCCGTCACCTGGATGGTCGCGCTCCCGGCGCGAAGCCTTATACACTCCTGGACTATTTCCACCACATCCCCCGGCGCGATCCTGATGATTGGCTTGTCTTCATTGACGAGTCTCATGTGACGGTGCCGCAACTCCGCGCGATGTTCACCGGCGACCGCAGCCGCAAGCAAACGCTGGTCGATCACGGGTTTCGCCTTCCCAGCGCGCTGGATAATCGGCCGCTCCGTTTTGACGAGTTCGAAGCGTTCGTGCCGCAAGTTGTTTTCGTCTCAGCCACGCCCGGTCCATACGAGCTGGAGAAATGCCGGGGCGAGGTGGTCGAGCAGATCATCCGTCCGACGGGACTGTTGGATCCTCAGATCCACGTGAAGCCGGCCCAGGGCCAGGTCGCCGACCTCATCAAGCAATGTTCGGCACGGGCCGAGCAGGGCGAGCGCGTTCTCATCACGGTGCTTACGAAGCGCCTGGCCGAGGACCTCACCACCTACCTTCACGATCGCGGCCTGCGGGTGCGCTACCTGCACAGCGAGATCGACACCCTGGAGCGGGTGGTGATTCTTCGAGAGCTGCGCGAGGGCAAGTTCGACATCCTCGTGGGCATCAATCTTCTGCGCGAGGGGCTCGATCTGCCCGAAGTGTCGTTGGTCTGCATCGTCGATGCGGACAAGGCGGGATTCTTGCGTAGTGAAACGAGCCTCATTCAGACGATGGGGCGAGCCGCCCGCAACGTCAACGCCCTCGTCATCATGTACGGCGACACCATCACCGACCAGATGCGGGCGGCCATCGACGAAACCGAGCGCCGCCGCGATCGTCAAGCGGCCTACAACAAGGAGCACGGCATCACCGCCCGCACGATCAAGAAGGCGATCCGGCGCGGTCTCGAACAGGAGCTGTCCGCCCGTAAAACCGCGCGGGCGGCGGTTGGGTTCCAAGAACAGGTCCAGCAATACGATCGCGACGAGCTCATCCGAATTCTGGAGCGCGAAATGTTCGAGGCCGCTGAGCAACTTCAGTTCGAGGCTGCCGCCGGTCTGCGAGATCAGATCGCCACGCTCAAGGCGATGCCGGAGTATGGCTCGACGCGCACCGTGACCCGAGCGGATGTGGACGCGCCCAAGCCCAAGGCCGGGACGGCTCGCTCACGGACGGGGATTACAGGTAAATCGCGACGCCGATCGCCCGCAGGCTAGATCGAGTCGGTCGTAGACTCGTCGGTTTCGCGGATCAGCCTGTCGCCTTCGCCCCGCAGACGGATGCGGCGTGAGGCCCGCTCGAGGATCTCTTCCGCGGCGCGGATCGACAGCCCCGGCACCGCGCGGTTGGCGCGGCGGTTCGCGGGATCGGTCGTGGTCGTTGTGATCGGGTCTGGGCTGGTCATGGGCGAATCTCTCATCGGTTCCGCAAACAGCGTGCCCGGGGATGCGAAAAAGCGCATTTTTTTCTTCGGCGGAATCGAGTCGCATCTGAACTACGCTCTGGGCCAAGGCTCGACCTTCGCCCCCAGCGCCCCCACTGTGACCCGGCCCACCGCCCCGCTACACTGACCCTATGAGTCGTCCCCTCCCCTGTCCTGAGCGCGGCAACGTCCTGCTGATCGGCGGCGGCGGGCGCGAGCATGCCCTCGCCTGGAAGCTCAGGCAGTCCCCGCGCCTGGGAACACTCTGGCTGACCGACCCCCTGAATGCTGGACTGAGCCGGCTGGGCGAAACCTGCCCCGTCTCTATGGACTGCTCCGACGCTTTCCAGATGCAGCGATGGTGTGAACGCAACGACATCCACCTCGTCGTCGTCGGCCCGGAAGCGCCGCTTGCGGCCGGCATCGCCGACATCCTTGCCTCGGAGCACCGCCAGGTCTTCGGGCCGACCAAGGCCGCCGCTCAGATCGAAGCCGACAAGGTTTTCGCCAAGGACATCATGCTGCACGCCTCGATCCCCACCGCAGAGAGCCGGACTTTTCACGATCCCGAATCCGCACGCCATTATGTCAACGCCCATGAGGATCCCTGCGTCGTCAAGGCCGCTGGTCTCGCCGCCGGAAAAGGCGCGATCGTCTGCGACGACCAGGAACAGGCCCTTGCCGCCATTGACCGCATCATGGTTGACCGCGAGTTCGGCCAGGCGGGCGACACGATGATCATCGAGGAGAAGTTGTCCGGGCAGGAAATCAGCGTCCTCGCCCTCGTCGATGGACGGACTATCTGGCTGCTCGATCCCTGTCAGGACCACAAACAGCTTGGCGAGGGCGATGTTGGGCCGAACACCGGCGGCATGGGGGCCTATTGCCCGACGCCGTTCCTGGAGCCTGAGATTCTTACCGCCGTGCAAGGCGAGATCATTGTGCCCGTCGTCGATGCCCTTCGCCGCGAGGGACTCAAGTACCGCGGCGTGCTCTACACCGGTTTGATGTTGACCCCAGCCGGGCCCAAGGTGCTCGAGTTCAACTGCCGCTTCGGCGACCCCGAGTGCCAGCCGATCATGGCTCGCCTCAAAACCGACCTGTTCGAGATCCTTTGGGCGACGTGTACCGGCACGCTCGATGACGTCTTGATCGAATTCGATCCGCGGACTGCCTGTTGCGTCGTCATGTGCGCCGAGGGGTATCCCGGGCCGTACGACAAGGGCAAACCGATCACCGGCATCGAAGACGCCGAAGCGCTGGGCGATGAAACCCAACAGGTCATCGTGTTCCACGCAGGAACCCGGCATGACAACGAGGGGCAACTGGTGACCAACGGCGGCCGGGTACTCGGCGTAACCGCCCTGGCCGATGATCTCCAAGCCGCGCGCGACCTGGCCAACGCCGCTTGTCAGTGCATTCACTTCGATGGCGCGTTCCACCGCCGCGACATCGGCGACCGTGTACTCGTCGCATCCCCATAACGAAGCGCGCAGGAGAGGACTCAACACAGAGGCACAGAGGACACAGAGGGGAAGGAAGGGATTGAACCCTGACCCGCTGACCGCTGATAGCTGACTGCTGATAGCTGATCTACCTCGCCACAGATGAACACGGAGGGAAGAGGAAGGGATGAGCCGCGAGGGATGCGCCATGAGGGGCGGTCATCCTGGCGCGCGCAGGATTCTGAGCGGCATAGGGATTAGCTTGCGCGCGCCAGAGACGCCGCGCCCCCCGCCCCCGGAAATTTGGCCTGTCAACATTGGCGGTGCGAGCACGCAACAACAGCTCCTTCTATAACGGGAGCCGCGGCTGTCTCTGCGCGCGCGGGGGATGTACTTTCGGTCAGTCGGTCAGCAGAAAGTGGTCTGACGGCTCGCCAGGCGGGATATATTTTTTACAATTTTCAGCGGATCGCCGTGATTTGGCGCTCCGCCCATGCGCGCCGGAGAGGATTCACCGCAGAGGCGCAGAGAACGCGGAGGGGAAGGAAGGGATGAGCCATGCGGGAGGAGGGAAGCGTGGGGTACAAATATCTTCCCGTTTAGCGGGTGACGCGAAGCGTCCCTAAGCCACAAGCCTCAAACTTCAACCCTTCTTTCTGCGATGATGCCCTGGTCGCTTCTTTCGGCCGCCGTCCCTCCAGCGGGCGCGCTCCGGCTCTACCACGTGACTGGGGGAGCTGCCCGACCACGCGCGGCTCAGGCGCCCAGCAGAGCGAGCACGATGACGAGGAGGATCCCCTGGATGATCCACCCCAGGGCGCAGACGCCCACGGCCCGGAGAGTCCCGCGGTAATCCAGCGCCTGCCTCACCGCGATGACCGTCGCCACCAGCATCCAGATTCCGGTGACCATGAACACGATGTCGCGCAATCCCGGGATCACGCCCAGCACGCGCAGGAGGCTGGGGGAGTTGGCAAACCCGATGGTGCGCAGGAGCTCCCCGTGCGTCGCGCTGGTCTGGGGCTCGGGCAGCAACCGGGTGCCAATCCAATAGGTCAGATATGCGAATACAAACCAGCCGATCAGGGCCGCGACCGCCACCATCAGCATCAGCCCGAGACCGTTTCCGCCCGCCCCGACGCCCGCGGCGACGCTCCCGAGCACCACCACCGCCATAGCCTGACGGGTCCCGCCGGTGTCCGCCTCCACTTCCTCGTAGAGGTTCGCATCCAGCTTCGCCGCCCGGAGCATCCGACCCATGAAGGTCGCCATTACCAGCCCTCCCGTCACCCGACGTTTCTCATATGACCAACGCCCGGCTCCACCGCCGAGCTGTCCGGGGGCGAGTGTAACGCCTCCCCCCGGAAACCCAAGTTCCAGTCGCTTGCACCTGATCGGTATCGACGGTGAGAGGCCGAGTCCTGCCCCAAGGCGGCGGCCTGGAGACCTTGTCGGGCCGCTTGATGCCATGATGCCCTGTCGCTTCGACCGGCCCTCCTCCCTCCAGCGGGGGATACACGCGGAGCTAGGGGCAACTTACCTGTCGCGCTCTCCTGCCCGGTGATGTTCATGCTCAAACACCACCAGGGTCCGGCGCTCACGGCGCACACCTATCGCACACGCAGACGCAGACGCGAAATTGGACTCATGGCCGTAACGCACAACATTCTGATCCTTCGTCCCGTCAAGGTTCGCTACAGGGCATTCCCGACCCCTTTTGTTTTCCGGTATCGCTACCTGCTGCCAAGAGATTAACGGCTGGCGGGAAGGCAAAAACCGTCCACCACCGTTCCGCATCATCCACAACTACGAGCAGGTGCTCTTCGGCACTATTCGCCCTTGCCCTTCTCTCCCCTGCCCTTCCTTTCGAGGGCTGGTTCGGGCGGCAAATCCGCCATCCGCGGCCGCGTGATTTCTCGACCGTGTCGATCGAAGTACAGCATGAGCCTCTTGCCGTAGCTGGGAATATCCGGCATGTAGATGACGCGGATCGCCGGATAGATGTCCATCAAGAATCCGACGGCCGGCGAATGGACGATGCCAGCCTCCACCGATTCGGGTTGCGCGCCGGGTCGTTCGGGTGCTCGCCACCCGTGGTCGACCTTGTAATGGAGTCGATGGGCCTCCCGCAGCACGGAGGCGGGAATCTCGGGCCAGTGCGCCTCCATGAACCCGATCTGCTTCGTCCTGGTGAGACCGATGAGCACGCGGGAGGAGAAGACGGGTATGCCATCGACGCTCCGTGTGAACTGGACCATGGCCGGCCCTGCCCTCGGCGGCTCTGCCTGGACCCGTCCCGTGGCCCGATCGTATTGAGCCTCCTGCATGGTTTGCCGCAGGACCTTGACCTCGCTGATCTCCGACGACGGTATCCGCACCCGCTTGATCAAGGTGCGCGCCGCGGCGATCATCTCTTTCTCAGGGCCTTCAAAGTAGGCGTGCTCCCGTCCAGACCCATAGAGCTCGTCATGCACGAAATAAGTCCTCGAGTCGAGGCGCTGGCTGAGCAAAGCCGTCTCCGACCGGATCGCGACGTAGTTGGCCTCGGAGCCTTCCTGAACGATCTTGGACATGTCGAGCTGGAATTCGCGGGCCAAGCGCCGAACGGCGTCTCTCTCCACGTTGTCCGAATAATCTCTCTTGGGCGGTGCCTGGCACGCTGTGAGCACAACCAGGCCCACCACCACAAGTTGGCACCAGTTCCATCGCATCGTTGTACCTCCAAGTCTCCTACTAGCGGCAGATCCATCGCCACGCGAACCAGTTCGGCGTCGGGTCGGACCGATTGTCTTTCACCTTCTCATGGTCTCTTCGATCGATGGCGTCAGCCTGATTGGCGCCCGCCGCAAGCACGATGGCGCAGCAGTTGTTCTGGATGTCGATCGTCCCGGTCACCATCCACGCGTCGCACACGCTGAGATGTGGAATTACCCAGAACGAGCCGGACGTATATGCGGCGAACATGGGGCTCCGATCGCCGCTGTCAAGGGTGTCGGCGTTGGCGGTCCCGGAGTGACCGGTGGCCATATGCAGACCGCGAAACGCGGGGAACCACTGATTCGCCAGCGAAACCCGGTCCATGGGACAGCTGGCATCGATGAACGCGAAGCGGAGGTTTCCGTTCCCATTGCCCCAACGGCACGAGGTCCCAACGACCGTATTGTCGGGGTCGCCGAAGTTTCCACAGACCGTGATGTTGTCGGAACTCGTCGCCGTCGGCGGGTTCTGGCATCTCCCGTGGCCGGAAAAGAAGTAGATGTGCGGAACGTCGCTCCCGCCCTGCGAATCGAGATCCCCGTTGCCGGCGTCCCGGAAGTCGGAGCCCCACACGTCGCCGTTCTCCCATCGCGAGAACAACTGAAACCCGCCGAGCCCGTACCAGAAGCGACAGCCCTGCCCATCTTCAATGGTCCGGGGAAGATCAGGACCCGCGCATCCATTCGGAATGTAGTCGCGGACGCTCCCGGTCGAGAATGTCTGCTGCGCGTTGAGGGCACCCGCGTCAAAGAACAACAGCAATGAGCCTGCAAGCACATTTGCAATTCGCATATGCACCTCCCTTATCGAATCCCGTTTGAGTTAAAACCTCCAAGCACTTCCAGCCCAGCGAAGACTGAGGGAAGCGTTCCCATGGGCAGGATCTCGTCTGTGCGGAAGTTTCTCATTTGACCTTCGCCCGGCCCCACCGCCGAGTTGTCTTCGCGCGTAGATAACGCGTCCCCTCCCGAAAGTCAAGTCATAAATCGATATTTCTGTCCGGAATCGACGGTCACGGGCCGAGTCCTGCCCCAAGACGGCGGCCTGGAGACCCTGTCGCTCCCGCTTGATGCCATGATGCCCTGGTCGCTTCTTCCGGCCGCCCTCCCTCCAGCGCCGAATGCACGCGGAGCTAGGGAAACGTACCTTTCCCGGTTTCTTCCCCCAGAGAAGTCAACGATCATCACCGCCCCCGCCTCCGCGGGCGTGGAACTTCTACCAGTCTACGAGGAGCCCAGTGTTGGGCCTCCGGAAGAGGGCAGTTACCACGAGTAGCGATCCAGTCAGTACGAGTGGCATCGCGCCGAGGATCAGATACGTGAGCAATTCCTGCCGCGGACCGGTCCCTCCAAACGCGATTTCTTTGACAAGAGCAGGGATTGGAAGAAAGGATGGCGCGTGGAGAATAAGGAAGCCAAGAAAGATCAGCCCAACGGTGAGGATGAGTACGCCGAGCCCCAGCAGGAGGTGATCAACAGGTCCGGTTGAGTCAGCGTGGTTGAGTGAGGCACGCATTTTGAGTGCCGATGCTGTTCCCACTATGAGCGTCACAAGTGACGCAGCCATGACCAAAAGAGCTGCCAGCAGGAAGAACCCCATCTGAGGGAAACAAGAGATCAACCCACAAGCAATGGCGACACCAAGAGTGTTCAATCCAGTTCGGATCGTCATGTCTAGTCTGTCCTCTGATCCGACATTTCACATTTGACCTTCCCCCGGCTCCACCGCCGAGCTGTCCGGGGGCGAGCACGATTGTAACGCGTCCCCCCGGAAACCCAAGTTGCAGTCACTTGCTTCTGAGCGAAATCGACGGTGACGGGCCGGGCCCGAAAAAGACTCGCGTCCCCTTTCTTCCCTTAGGCACGGAGGCACGAAGGGGAGAGAGAATTCACCGCAGAGGGGGAAGGAAACGTCGAAACGCCTCAGGCCCCAAGCCTTCTTCAAAAGCCTCAAGCCTTCTCCCGGCCGCCCTCCCTCCAGCGCCGAATGCACGCGGAGCTAGGGGAAACGAACCTGTCCCGGTTTTTTCCCCGACCGGCCCGTCTGTCCCCGGCCGAACGCGCAACTATCGAACGATGTCGTCGTTACGGGCCCGCAGCTCCGGTGGGAGGAACCGGTGCTACTCCGCTGCAACGTTCACAAGCCACGGAACCCTCGGCCGTCAATCAATCTCTATCCCGTACTGAGGTGCCAACTTCCGTAGTCGTTCCAGATGCTTCGTGAGCTCTCGAATGTGTCCGCCTACCTTCCGACGATACTCCTCGCTAAGGTCCAACATCTTTGCCTCGTTGAGTTTCTCCGCCGCACTGAACTCGTCTGCCGCGATGTCGGCCAGTTCCTTGGTGACAAATAGCAGATCATCCCAGTCAAAGACCGAATCGAGAAGAAGTTTGCCGTCAATATCTCTGAACGCTACGCGAATCGCTGATAAGAGTTTAGGTGGCGAACCCGAGTACCCCGGTATGTAGCCCAACCCGTCAATAGTATTCAGTCGCAGCTTCTCTCTTCGCCGCCTCTTAATCTGTTGTTTTACCCACTTGACCATCGCTGGATGTGAACGAAGCTGAGCAAAGTGTTCTTGGGCTAAGTCGTGCGCTCGGGTGAGTTGAGCCTTGCCACTTTCTTCGCATTCTTCCAACAAAATTGCGAAGGAAGCCGGCTCGGTCAAAGCCGTCACGAGTTTCATGATCCTGGTCGGTATAACGTCGCTGAGCGCTGTGAGTGAGAGCTCAGTGTCGTCGACGGCTCTCTTCATAGACGCTAGTTGCTGTTCTGAATCGCTCATCTCGAAGAAAGTCTCGAGGTCACGGTCCAGCTCATCCATGCCTGTGATAGTCTTTCTTTCGCTACCCATGAGAACGGTTCACAATCTTGCTTCTTGAGTCACTCGAAGGTATTCATCTTTTGCATTTCGCAGGAAGCGTTCAGCCATGAGTCGCTCGGTCATGTCACTCTGAGGAATGTAAAGGGTCACGTTGAGCGCGAAGTCTCCTAGTTCCGTCAACTCCGACTTGAATTCCGTAGTCTCGGGCCGCCGTTTCTCTATGGCTTCGATTTTTCGCAGTATCTGTTGAGGGCGTACCCCCCAGTTGGTAGCCGCAGAGTAGATAACCACGCCCTCAATCATATCCGGCAATGGGGCAGCTCGATCGTGACGAAGGGCGGTATGAATCTGCCTACCGGCGATCGCAGCGATCATTGCGCGAACAAGGAACAAGGCAGATATCCAAACGATGAAGAACACCGGAAGGAACGGCGCGAACGGATCGCGGTAGTGAGTGAGCGCCCAGCTCAGAACGGCCGCACCGGCCGCTAGCCAGACGGCAAACCACACGATCCCCACCGCCGAACTGACAATTGATCGTCTCTTCATTGCAACTTTCATGCGAGTTACCACGCTGGTCCAATGCCACAAAGCGGTTTGCCCCAACCCACTTCTCCGACCAAACTAGCCAAGAGGATCCCCAGACAGAGCAAGGCTGGGATGAACCACCCCCCAAGCAGGCAGACGAAGAAGAGGGTCCCGACCACGAGGACGACTACCGGCAACACCAGCAGTCTGGACACATCCTCCCGGCGAACAGGCAGAAGTGCGAGAGTGCCGCCGCAGTGCAACCGCCGCAGTCGAGCAGTTACGCCGATCGCCCAGCCGAGGATCCCAGCGACCAGCATCAAGAAGCGTCCGATCATGGTACTTAGGTCGTCATCAGGCAACGCAATATCGACGATCCAGGCTAGACAGAATAGTACCGCGATCCCTATTAGCGGCGCCAAACAGGCCAGACATGAAGCGAGTTTTCGTGGCATATCAAGTCCCTCTAGCCCGCGGTGTCCACCAAGTGTACGAAACCAAACTATAGCACGTTCGGCGGTGCTTCCCATTATCAACGGCCATTGCGAGCGTCGCCGGCCGGCTCTTCGGCCCACGGCCGGCACGAGGGCGGCGACTCCCTACCCCGCCTGTCGCACACTCTAGGCCGGTAGAGGCTCTCGGCGCTCGCCCCCCGACCCCAGGCAGCAGTGGCTCATCACGGACAGCCCTTTGCCTCGCACTGAGGATCCCAGGGGTCCGACTTCGTGCAATCTGAAATCACCGGTCAATAAGCCGCGCTGGGATTTGGCTTGCGGCCCATTGGGGTGCTGCTCGACGTGTTGACCGTACTTAGGGCAGAACCCCCGGGTGTGCTCACCGGGGGCTAAATGGCGGAGGCGATTTGGTTGGCGAAGGATTTGGCGGCTTGGGTGATGCTTTGGGGCCAGTTGGGGTCGGCGGGGTCGAAGGCGTAAATAACAGATCGGCTGGCGGTGATGAGTGCGCCTTTGCCGGCGGCGTTGAAGCACGGGCGGATGTCATCGACGGTCGCGCCTTGGGCGCCGAAGCCGGGGACGAGGAATATCTGGTGCGGCATCAACTGGCGAAGGGCGGCGACCT
>JACZXL010000258.1 GCA_022571635.1 Planctomycetota bacterium | reverse complement strand
TGACCTCTGATGGCTCGAATTCTTCCAACCAAAATAATCTCTTTTTGAGAACGGGATAAGGAGGTAAAACTTTTTAAAGCCTCTGCCGCTGTATGAGTCCTTCTCGACTCTGCAGGATAGGCTAAAATCCCAGCTTTTTGGATTCTTTTAAGCTTTTTTAATCTCTCTCTTTTGATCTCAGAAAGCGCTGCCATTCTCGAATTTTACTCTATTTCATCCTTGAGGTAAACCCCGTTAGAAAGTTTTGTCTTCTAGTCGGAATTAAAAGAAAAGAGACAGCTTTACCGTACTGCCTCTCACCGATGTAGATCTTAACTCTTATCTCTTAAGAGCACGACCTTGTCAACATCAACATCGTCGATCTCAGTTAATCGAACCTCCACCACTTCATCCTTCTCAGTCGGAATAGTCCTACCGCAAGTGTGTGCAGAAATCGGCAACTCTCGATGTCCTCGATCTACCAAGACAGCAAGTACGACCTCGCTGAACCGACCGAGATCAGTCAAAGCATCCATTGCCGCTCTGATTGTACGACCAGTAAAAAGGACATCGTCGACCAACACCACTCGCTTACCGTAGGTACCTCCCGGAATATCTGTGTCTGGATTCAGAGAGATATTCGTGTCTACTATATCGTCTCTGTGCAATCCTATATTAAGGACTCCAACCGTAAATTTCACCCCTTCGAAATCCTGGATCAGCTGAGCGATGCGTTGTGCAAGATATACACCCCTTGTCCAAATCCCTACAAGAACTACGTCATCGTAACCGTACTTATCAGGCTGCAACTTCTCTAGAATCTCTTGCGCCATACGCGCTAGAACGCGTCCTATTTCTGCCTCAGACATAATCAGCCGCCTTGTTGAAGTAGCCATGCAAAAATTCCTTCCTCTCCCCAGGGGAGGGTATTGTGTTCTGCAACGATTAAAGCACAGGCTGTTGCATTGTCAATTCCTTTCCGAAAGAAAAAGCCCTAGGTTATAAAACAGTACCTAGGGACTTGTTTGTCTTAATCAGGACACTCCGTTATGACCAGTCAACTCTATTCGACCGTTAAGAGCTCCGGAAGATCAACGCCATTGTCCAGGAGTCGTCTGACAATAGCATGGATCTCGTTCTCGGGAAGATGCGCAGCTTCCCAGACATCGGACCGAGTGGTCCCGAGTCCTGCCTCAAGACGGCGGCCTGGAGGCCGTGTCGGTCTGCTTCGGCGGGGATGGGGCAGATTGACATCGCAGACCCCTCGTCGTGTGTTGGGTTGGTGACCGGTTCGCTGCTGTCATATCGGCGCTGCCCTTAGCGACAGCGCGGCGAACCGTCGTATCCGTTCAAGGATCGCCTGGTACAGGCGGCACGGCGCCGCAGTTGAACACGGACGACCACAAGGAGAGGTTTCGCCGGCGGGCTTTACCCGCTGAGCAAAGGCGCCGACGGCAGTCCGATCGCTAGCGTGGCTTAGGTCTGGCGGAAGTGCGCGGCTGATGCGTGGCCGCTTGCGCCATGCGCTGGACGTGCTCAGACAACTCCCCGGCGCCGGCGATGCGGCCGAAGATCATGCGCCCGGCACTCGTTTGCAGCGAGTTGGTCACGTCGACGGCGACTTGGTCTCCAACGCGTTCGGCGGCGTCCTCCACGACGACCATCGTTCCATCGGGCAAGTATCCAACGCCTTGGCCGGCGGTTTCGCCTCGCTTGACGATCTCGACCGAGAACGATTGGCCGGGAATCACCTGTGGCTTGAGGGCGTTGGCCAACTCATTGATGTTCAACACAGCCACATCTCTGATCTTGGCGACCTTGTCCAAGTTGTAATCGGTGGTGAGGATGCGCATGTTCTGTTGGCCCGCCAACTCCAGGAGCATGTGGTCAACGGATCCTCCGGGAACCTCGGTGGGGTCGATGGAGACGTCCAGATAGGGGTTGGTTTGGAGGGTCGCGATCATGGTCAAGCCGCGCCGACCTTTGGCCCGCTTGAGTCGGTCGCTCGAATCGCTCAAGGTCTGCAACTCGTCGAGCACGAACTGCGGTACGACCAACGGCGACGCGATGAACCCGGTCTGGCCGAGCCCTTCGATGCGACCGTCGATCAGGGCCGACGTGTCCAGCAGCAGCGGGCGAACGCCGCGCACCTGCTTGGCGAATTCGACGTAGGGGATGACCAGCCGAAAATCGTCCTTCGTCGTCAGGACGATCGACACCGCGAGGTAGCACAGGGAGATGCCCACGGCCAGCTTGATCAATCCGAGATAGGCTTCCTGTTTGGGCCCGGTCAAGTCCCAGGAGGCGGCGACTAAGTCGATGATCGCGCCGACCGCCAGCGCCCCGACGAGTCCGGCCACAATCCCCAAGTACACGCCGAAGAC
This sequence comes from Planctomycetota bacterium, assembly GCA_022571635.1. Lineage (GTDB taxonomy): Bacteria > Planctomycetota > Phycisphaerae > Phycisphaerales > SM1A02 > JADFNO01. Next base: position 3,041 of record JACZXL010000258.1, on the reverse strand, counting down.
CGCGCCCAGCTTCTTGTTGGGCGTCAGCCAGTCGATCATCACGACCAGGACGCCGAAGGCGAAGACCGCGCTCAACAGGCCGGCGAACTCCCAGATGGTGAACTGTTGCTGGTTGCTCGCGCCGCCGGGGAAATCGGTCACATCTCCGACGAAGGGCAGGAGGGTGACCACGGCCAGCAACACCAAGAACAGCAATCGGATCGCCCGCAGCATCACCTTCTCGGAGCTTCGCTGACGTGGCGGGATGAGTGACGGCAGCTCGATGCTGGGCGCCGGCGCGGGTGATGCGGCCGAGGTGTGTTCGTCGGCGGATGTCGGCTGATCGACCATGGGCCGTAAGTGTACCACGGCGGCGGCAGTCGCTAAGATGCTGGCCCCGCCCGGTGCGTGGGATGACGGCCGGGCCCGTTGGACGGGTGGCCCGTGAACCTGGTCAGGGCTTGATCGCAGCAGCCATAAGCGGTGTCGTCCGAGCCTGCGGCGACCTGGCCGTCGTCCCCGGCATCGGCGGCGTTCCATGGCCTTGCAACCCCGCAGGGAGTGACGGTGAGTTACACAGTTCTGGCCAGGCGATACCGCTCGCGCGACTTCGACGAACTGGTTGGCCAGGAGCCCATCTCACGCACGCTTCGAAACGCCGTCGCCTCGGGGCGGGCCGCACACGCCTATCTGTTCTGTGGAACACGCGGCGTCGGCAAGACGTCGATGGCCCGCATCCTGGCCAACGCCCTGAACGTCACTGACGATCTGACCCAGGCCGACGAGATCACCGAAGCGATCTTTCGCGGCGACGACCTTGATGTGGTCGAGATCGACGGGGCCTCCAACCGTGGAATCAACGAAGCGAAGGACCTGATCGCGGGCGCCGGCCTGTCTCCGTCCCGCTGCCCGTACAAGATATACATCATCGACGAAGTACACATGCTGACGACGCCGGCGTTCAACGCGCTGCTCAAGACGATGGAGGAACCGCCGGCGCATGTGAAGTTCATCCTCTGCACGACCGAGCCGCAGAAGGTGCCGGCCACGATCCAAAGCCGTTGCCAGCGGTTTGACTTTCGTCCACTCTCGACGGCCCAGATCAGCGGGCAGTTGAAGAAGATCCTCCAACAGGAGGGGGTCGAGGCGGACGAGCACGTGGTCAATCACATCGCACGACTTGGGCGGGGATCGATGCGCGATGCGCTGAGTCTGCTCGATCGTCTGCTCGCGGCCGGCGAAAAACTCACGGGCGAACTGCTGGAACAAATGCTGGGACTGCCGGATCAGACGCTGATCTCGAACCTCGTGGAATCGATTGCGGCGGGCGACGCCGCCGCAACCCTGTCGGGGGGCGCACAGTTGTTGTCGGCAGGTCCGTCCATTGATCAGGCGTTGGAATTGCTCATTGAGCATTTTCGCCAACTGATGCTTCTTGCGGCCTGCGGCGACGACACCGAGTTGGTGGACTTATCCGGCACGGCGCGGCAAGCGGCCGTGAAGCAGGCGCACCGGTTCGACCCGGCCGGGCTCGTCCACATGATCGCGCTGTGGGATGCCGCGGCGCGGAATGTTCGAGGCTCCACTGCGGCCGGGGCGATCTTCGACGCCACCATTGTTCGACTCTCCATGAGTGAACACCTGGCCGACATTGGGGCATTGCTTGGCGAAGGTGGGCCGCGCGCATCCGAACGACGCCGTGAGCCGAGAAAAAAAAAAGGGCCGATGACGATTCCCGTCGCCGAGCGGGAACTGGCGTCGCCTAGACCAACCCCAACCCCAATCCCAACCCCAATCCCAACCCCAACCTCGGTCGTCGAGTCAAAACCGGTTCACGCGCCACCTGAAGATGAATCCGACGGCGCTCGGCTGTGGCGCACAGTGTGCCAAGTTGCCGCCGGGACGCCCAGCAACGCGGCGAGGCTGCAGCACCTCGCCTTTGAGGCGTTCGACGGTCGAACGCTCAGACTGGCCGTCAACACGTCGGATACAGGATTGGCGCGTTGGCTGGCCGGGCAGAGCGATGCCGTGGCGTCGATCGTCAAGCAGGCCGTCGGTCGCAACATTCGAATCGAGTTGTCGACATCCGCCGCGAACGAAAGTGCTCCGGCCGCCTCGCTTGCGGGCAGGATCACCGAGGTGCAGCACCTGCCGGTCGTGCGCAAGGCGATGGAAATCTTCAACGCGGACGTCGTCGATGTACAGGATGCGCCCCAACCGTCGCCGGTCACGCCGGATAATCCAGGGAGCCATGACCATGTTTGAGGGGATGAAGGGTATGGCCGGGCTCGCCGGTCTTATGAAGGACCTGCCGAAGATCAAAGCCAAAATGCAAGAGGTCAAGCAGCGCTTGGGCGAACGATCCGTGTCGGCGGAAACCGGCGGGGGCGCCGTCCGCGTGACCGCCAACGGTCTGTTGCGCGTGGTCTCCGTACACATTGATCAAGCACTGCTTTCGGGGTTGATCGATTCGGCGAACCCCGATGATCGCGCCATAGCGGAAGAGCTCATCGCCGGCGCCGTGAACTCCGCCATGGAAAAGGCGCGGCAGATGGCAGAGGAAGAGGTCGCCGGCGCTGCGGGCGAAATAGGTCTGCCCATTCCACCCGGCGGTCTGGCCGGGCTGATGGGATCGAGCACCGCGCCGAGTGATCAACCTTGAGCGACTCCAATCCCAAGCGGCGCGCAGCGAACTCCGGACCATCGTCGGGCCGGGCCCATCCCGAACCCGTCGAGCGATTGATTCACGAACTCGCGAAACTGCCGGGCATCGGACGGCGCAGCGCCGAGCGCATGGCGTTCCATCTGCTCACGGCGACGCCGGAGGATGCGATGCAGTTGTCGCAGGCGATTGCGGACGTCAAGCAGAACGTGCGACACTGTCGAATCTGTAACAACCTGACCGACCGCGAGACGTGCGCGATCTGCTCGAACCCGAATCGTGACGCCTCGATCGTGCTGGTGGTCGAGCAACCCAAGGACGTGATCAGCCTGGAGCAGACCGGGATGCATCGGGGCGTGTACCACGTGCTGATGGGCCGGCTTGACCCGCTGGGCGGCGT
>JACZXL010000257.1 GCA_022571635.1 Planctomycetota bacterium | reverse complement strand
ATCGCCAGATACTTGGCGAAGTAGTCATTGGTGATCTGAAGATTGGACGGTTGAAGATCGAACTCGGATTGGGTATTGATCTTGGGACGCAAGTCGGGACTCCTTTCGCGTGCTTGCTGACGGTGGATCGATGACCTACCGTTAGGTACGCGAATCGAGAGTTCCGGTTCGCCCCAAATTCAACGAATACGACTATTTTTTCTGGCCTTCGCGCGGCTACGAAAGGCCCAGGCAACAGCAACGAGTTAGGCAGAGAATCACATGACAGCAAAGGAAGTCCTTGATCTGAACGTGAAGAAACGCAAACGTCGTCTCCTGACGGTTCTCGCGATCACGCTACTGGTGGTTGCCGGTTTTCTGGCAAAGCCAGCGATACACCTTGTACGCACTGCCTCGCGAGATCTCGACGAGACTGCGGGTCCACCGCCGGGGTACGTCGACGACGCGAGCCGGTTGAATCAGACCAAGGTCGCCGAAGTTTGGGAAATCCCCGTCGACGGCAAAGATCCCGAAGGGCAGCTCGCCGAATTGCTCGCACGCGCCAGGGCCGAAGGCCGGCGGGTGTCCATCGCCGGGGCCCGGCATAGCATGGGCGGACACACGATCTATCCTGGCGGCATCATCGTCAATATGCTGTCGTGGAACCGCATGGAATTGGATGAAAGCCGCAACATTCTCAAGGTGCAGGCGGGGGCGATTTGGAAGGACATCATCGAGTACTTGGACCAACGCGGCCGTTCCGTGGCGGTGATGCAGTCGAACAATTCGTTCTCGGTCGGCGGATCGATCAGCGTCAACTGTCACGGATGGCAATTCGACCGGCCGCCGATCGCTTCGACCGTTGAGTCGTTTCGGCTGATGCAAGCCGACGGCACGGTCGTCCGCTGCAGCCGCACCGAAAACCAGGAACTGTTTTCGCTGGCGCTGGGCGGCTACGGTCTCTTCGGCATCATCCTCGACGCGGAACTTCGGGTCGTGCTCAACGAGCGATATCGGCTCGAGCAATACGTGGTTCCTGTCGATCAGTCGCTCGCGACGTTTGACAGCAAGATCAAGGACCAGCCCGGCGTACAAATGGTCTACGCCCGCATGAGCATCGTCCCGGACCGTCTGCTCCAAGAGGTCATTGTCAACGCCTTCTTTCGCGACCCCGGCCGCGAAATCCCGCCGCTCACCGAACGTGGCGTGGCGAAGTTGCGGCGGGCGGTCTTTCGAGGATCGGTGGAAAGCGACTATGGCAAAGAGCTGCGCTGGAGTTTGGAAACCCGGTTGCAGCCGCTGCTGGCCGGCAAGATCTTTTCCCGCAACCAGCTACTCAATGAAGGTGTCGAGCTGTTCCAAAACCGCTCCGCTAATTCCACCGACATCCTGCACGAGTATTTTGTTCCGCGCCATCGCGTCATGGGATTTGTCGAAGCGATGCGGCGTATCATCACCAAACACGGGGCCAATCTGCTCAACGTCACGGTGCGCGCCGTGAACGAAGACACCGACACGTTTCTTCGCTATGCGGACCAGCCGATGATCGCCTTTGTGATGTTGTTTGTCCAAGAAACAACGGAGGCGGGCGAGCGGGGGATGAAAGCACTGACGAGGGACCTCATCAATGCTGCGATTCAGCATGAAGGCCGTTACTACCTCCCGTACCGGCTGCACGCGACGCCGGAGCAGTTTTACCGGGCTTATCCGCAAGGCCGCAAGTTCTTCGATCAAAAACGAAAGTATGATCCCACGGAACTATTCCAGAATATATTCTATATAAAATATGGAAATATGAGTGAACAAACTTCGTCAGCAACCGCCAGGCCGGAGGCAGGAAAGGTCGCGTTGGAATCGCAGTAGCCAACGCGTTTATGGTTTTGATGATTGCACGGTTGCCTCGCCCTTTCTCACGACACTTGCCGTTTCCGCCATGGGTAAATCGACCCATCGCGTTCCTCGTGGCCTTGATCCCGTTGATTTGCTTGTTCGCGTGGAGATTGCGACACGTACTGCCCCGACGACTGCGACTCAATCTGCTCGATTGTGGCGTTCCCATTTGCGTGGCGTGCGGCTACTCCCTTCGCGGCCTGCCGCTCCCGACCGAATGCGGACGGCCGCTCGATGAGAGCGTCCGAAGAATCCTCGTCGAGCAGCCCTCATCGACGGGTGCTGCACACTCTGGCCCTGACACCGAAGGCGGCGGAGCTTGACCGTTTCACATGAACCCGATGGCTGTGCCTGCCGAAAACTTTGTCCGCGTGGCTACTACAGGATTTATCCATGAAAGGTAGTCTCACATCAAGCCGACAACTTTCACTCGTCCTTCGCAAGCGGTACCATGCGGGCGCCGTCGCGAAGGATAGGGCAACGCTGGCGAGCGACCCGAGCGTTGCGACGGTGGCCGAACGGCTGCGGGGCAGGCCGGTGACCGAATGCGTCGTGGGTCTGCCCTGCTTTTTCTCCCCGCCGCCGGGGGCCCTTAAAGCGATAAACGCGAACCTCCATAGGCGCCGATCGTCGTTACGCCGTACGACGTCGGGCGTCAAAGAACCCTACGCTTCTTCTTTACGTGCCGTTTCTCGTCCGTGCACCAGTCAGGGCAAACGCCGAAAGTGCGGGTGCGCACGAGTGCCGCAGCGTTCGCCGTCGGTGCACATGATGCGATCCCAGTCGTGGGCGTGATCGCTGGCGACATCAAGAGCATTTAATGTCAGGGGGCAGGCAAAACCGGCCAGTGAGGGGCAGGTGAAAACCGGCCATCTTGAGGAGCAGTGGTTGGCGGTTGTGATCCTTCTTCGAAAGGAGGATCGCCATGGCCAACTGCATCAAGATGGCGAAAGTGCACACGATTCTGACGCTCCGGGCGCAGGGCTGGTCCATCCGACGGATCGGCCGGGAGCTGGGGATTCACCGGGAGACGGTGACCCGGTACATCCGACGGGCGGAGTCCGGGGCAAAACCGGCCAAACCCGCCCCCCGGGTCGATGGGCTCGAACCGGCCAACCTGTCGACCGGGCCTGACGGCGGGGAGTCCGGCTCGCCCTTGGGTGAGGCCCCGGCATTGTCGCGGCTCGATGCGGCGAGTGCGGCCGGCCCGGCCAGTACATGCGAGCCGTTCCGTGAGGTCATCAAAGCCAAGCTCGAGATCGGGCTCTCGGCGAAGCGGATCTATCAGGATCTGATGGCCGAACACGGTTTCGGCGGTGCGTACGACAGCGTCAAACGGTTCTGCCGCCGACTCCGACACACACGTCCGTTGCCGTTCCGACGGATGGAGTGCGATCCGGGGCAGGAGGCGCAGATCGACTTCGGCAAAGGGGCGCCGGTCATTTCGGCCGACGGCAAGCGCCGCCGGACCCATGTCCTCCGCATCGTGCTGAGTCATTCGCGCAAGGCCTACAGCGAAGCCGTCTTCCGCCAAACCACTGACGATTTCATCCGCTGCATCGAGAACGCCTTCCGGCACTTCGGCGGCGTGCCGCACACGCTGGTTCCCGACAACCTGAAGGCCGCGGTGATCCGAGCGGATTGGTTCGATCCCGACCTCAACCCGAAGATCCAAGCCTTTGCCGACCACTACGGTACGGCCATCCTGCCCACGAAGCCGCGAACGCCTCGTCACAAAGGGAAAGTCGAACGCGGCGTGGACTACGTCCAGGAGAACTGCCTGAAGGGCCACACCTTCACCAGCCTCGAAGCGCAGAACCGGCACCTGCTCGACTGGGAGACCACGGTCGCCGACACGCGCATCCACGGCACGACCCGTAAGCACGTAGGCAAGGTGTTCGAAGAAGCAGAGCGGTCGGCTCTGCTGACGCTGCCTGTCGAACGCTTCCCGTTCTTTTACGAGGCCAAGCGCACGGTCCACCGAGACGGGCACGTCGAAGTGGCCAAGGCCTACTACTCGGCTCCGCCCGAGTATCTCGGCCGGGAACTCTGGGCGAGATGGGACGGCCATACGGTTCGCCTGTTCAACCGGCGCATGGAGCAGATCGCCTTCCACGTCCAGCAGGAGCCGGGACGGTTCAGCACGCAGAACCAACACATCGCCTCGGAGAAGATCAGCGGCGTCGAACGTGGAATCGCCTGGCAGCTCCGCCGTGCGGCGTTGCTCGGTCCGCACAGCCAACGTTGGGCCGAAGCCATGCTGCACGATCGCGGCGTCGAAGGCGCCCGCGTTCTTCAGGGGTTGCTGAGCCTGGCGAATCGTCATGAAAACCAGCAGATCGAGGCCGCCTGCGAACTCGCGCAGTCGCACGGCGCCTACCGGCTCCGCGTGATCCGCGAGCTGATCAAGCGGCGGGGTTCCCGGCAGGATCAGTTCGAGTTCATGCAGGAACACCCGATCATCCGGAGCCTGTCGGAGTACGGCCGCCTCGTCCATGCGGCCGTGCAGGAAGATCCATTCTCACCCATTCAGGAGTGTTGCCCATGAACGAATCCATGCAGACCACGCTGCGAAAGCTGCGTCTCTCGGGCCTGGCCGCCTCGCTTGATGTGCGGCTCCAGGAAGCGACCGGCAACCAGCTCACCCATGCCGAGTTCCTGGAGCTGATCCTCCAGGACGAACTGGCCGTGCGCGCCGACCGGCTCATCCAGCGACGAGTCAAAGCCGCCCGATTCCGCAATCACCGTACGCTCGAGGACTTTGACTTCGCGTTCAATGCGTCCATCAACAGGAAGCAGGTCTACGACCTGGCCACGTGCCGGTTCATTCGTGAGGCCCGCCCCGTTCTCTGGATGGGTCCGCCGGGAACCGGGAAAAGCCATCTTGTCCAGGCGATCGGATACCGCGCGATCCAGTCCGGCTTCACCGTGTTCTACCGTTCGATCTTCGACGTGGTGCGCGACTTCCTGCACGACGAGGCCCTCGCCGGCCAGGACAAGGTGCTGGCTCGCTATCTCAAGCCCGACCTGCTCATCATCGACGACATGGGCATGAAACAACTGCCCAAGCGGTCGGGCGAGTACCTGCTCGAGATCATTATGCGCCGGTACGAGGTCCGCTCGACCATGATGACCTCGAACCGACCCTTGGAGGACTGGGGCAAGTTGGTCGGCGACGTCCCCGCGGCCACCGCCATCCTCGACCGGTTCCTCCACCAGGCCTCGGTCATTACCATCACCGGCAAGAGCTACCGGCTGCGAAACCAGGGCCACCAAAGCAACACCGACAACGGCAACAAAGGCAAAGCAAACAAAAACAAAAAGCCTTGCCAGGACGAACAAAAGTGAGGTATACAGCAATCACCACTGGCTGGTTTTAACCCGCCCACGGCTGGTCGGTTTTAACCTGCCCCCTGACACGGGAATCGACGTTCGCCACGGTGCGGTTACGAACTCGGCGGACCAAGGGCTGCGGCTCTCGGATCGCTTGCCTGACGATGGTGTTTCGGTTGGCGCAATGCGCCGAACGCCGTTGGCGTACCCTCAACG
>JACZXL010000256.1 GCA_022571635.1 Planctomycetota bacterium | reverse complement strand
TTCAACCTTGCCGATTGCTACGCGCGGTGGGCCGACTGGGCCCAAATGACAGCCGAACTGCTGGGCGTTGAGGCCGATATCGATTTCTCCAGCCCATCACAACCGAAGAACGTGTTTGCCAAAGACGCTGCTCAGTCACTGGGCATATCGCTTGACCGCGGACATGAAGGCATCCGCCAGCACCTGCGCGACCTCATCGACCGCATGGCATGAGAAAAAGGGGTCGGGAGTCGTTTCTCAAAAACCGTGTTTATTGCCCTTTCAGCCACGATTTGGCGAAACGACTCCCGACCCCTTTTTTCTGCTACCCGGGACGAGCCACGGTCAGATTACAGCTGGCCACGGGGATGTCGCCGAGGCGCAGGCCCACCAGTTGCACGCCTTCGGTCACGCTGAAGATTAGGATCAACTTCCGCCCGCCGCTTGGGGAGAGCTGTGGCAGTTCGGCGACGGTACGAATTGGCCGCCTGGGCGTGAGCGATAGATCCACCGAATCGCCCCGGTCGTAGATATAGCCGATCGCCCGGTAGGGTCGACCCAGGCTGTCCACAAGCGTTGGGGCTGCGTCGTCTCCCGCCTGCTGTCGTAGATCCGGGTTGAAGATATCGGCGGCGCTGCCGCGCCTGACCGTCAGCTGAACGATCTTGGTGCCTTCGGACTCGGCGATCCCCTTGAGGCGCAACGCGCGAGCCGGACGCGTGCCGCCGGGCTTGAACTCTCCGTAGCCGTCGGTGATAAAGCCTTCGTCGTTGACGTGGATCGTTCCCGGAAGCTGGTTCTTGCTGGCGCTGATGGGTCGGATCGAATAGGTGATCTGAATGTCGGTCCCCGTCGTGAGCTGCCCGCCACCGACGAAATCCACCGGTGCGGCACGAGAGACTTGTACTGAGCCGGACGAACCGAGCCCTTTCCGATACTCCTCGGCGCTTACAACCTGAGGTGGCAGTAGGTTGAACCGTAGGCCTTTGATCTGAATAAAGGCGGGAACGCGCGTCTGGGCGTTCGGCCAGGGGAAATCAAACTCCATGATCGCCGTTTCCTGTCCGGGAACGGTCGTCGCGTAATTGGTGCTATCATCGAATGGGTATACCGCGGTGCTGCCGTCCTTCGTCGGCTGCGACCACGTTTGGGGGTGTGCGACATAAGGCCGGCTCTGGTCGTCGGCCTTGGAAACCAGCCGCACCTGTGCCGAGGAGAGCGTCAACTGCATTCCGAAGTCCCGCGCCTCCGCGGCGAACTGCACGCGAACGGCGCATCGGTCCAGGTCGGGGCAGATTGTCACGCCCAGGATCGTGGCGGCGTCGGGGGGGATCGTCACTTGTCCCAAGCCGCCTAAGTAGCTGTCGCGAAACTCCGATCCGCTTACCTTATAAAGATCAGGGTAGTTATGGCGAAGAGGCTGGCCGGTGCTCAGCGACGTGACGCTCAGCCAACTGTAGAACTCGCTGGTCCACTGATGCACCGGCAGCCACAGCGACGGCCCGACATGGGTGATCTTTCCCAGTTGGTCCGGATCGCGCACCGTTCCCGTGTAGCCGAAGATCTCTCGCTCCGATTGGATGAACCCGGTACCTATGAGGACCATCCCCATCGCTAGCACACCGGAGGCCACCCCGATTGGGAACCCGAACGTCAGGTTGGCCCAATGGGGCAGGTCAACATTGGCGGGCACCAGCTTGTTGGTGGCCAACCTCAGGATGAACAACGGCACCACGAACAGCCCGATGAGGCTCACGCCCCAGGCGAAGTTGTCGAAAGGTGAGCCGCGCAGCAGGAGGCCGACCGTCACCGGCTCCCAGAAGGCGAAGGCAATCGCGCCGGCCACGATCACACAAAGCAGGTGCAGGAGGCCGCTGAACACCCCCTGGGTCGCCCACCAGTAGCCGATCAGTACGACCAAACCGAGGATGAGGAAGTTAAAGGTGGTGATCATGGCAGGTACCCAATCAAAAGGAGAGACAAGGGGCGTTACTTCCGAAGCCCGTTAGGTGGCCGCTGCGGGGTCCACTTGTGGCTGTGGCGCGCGACTGGAGCTGCCGGGGGCGTCGCTACGGGCCGGCGCCGTGACTCGGATCACTTCTTCGATCGACGTTTCGCCGCTGATGACTTTGCTCAGCGCCGCTTCCTGGAGGTAGATCATCTTGTTCCGTCGGGCGTGCGACAGGGCGCCCTTGAGGTCACCGGCCGTGAGATAGCGCTTCACCTCATCGTCCACGATCAGGACCTCGAACACGCCCGTCTGTCCCAAGTAACCCGTCCCCCCACAGACCGGACACGTCTCGATCTTGTTCTTCAGCTGTACCTTTCCCCCGGCCCGATACAGTTGGCGGACCCTCTTCGCCGACAGGTTCATCTTCTGCAACTGCTCGGCCGTCGGCTGGTAGGCCTGGCGGCAGTTGGCGCACAACGTCCTCAGGAGCCGTTGATTGGTCACCGCCCGCAATGACGCCGCCGCCGTCTTCAGATCACCCACCAACTTCACCCACGCAACGACCTGTTCAGTGATGCTGCCGGCCCGTTGCGGAACGTACAGCAGTGGACCCTGCATGTCCGGTTCGGCAACCACCGCCGCCGTCTCCCGGTCCGTGATCTGAGCGGTCAGTACGATGTCCGGGTCGCGGCGGAGGATTGACTGCAGGTTGGTGGCGTAATCGACGTCGGGATTGCTCGGATCGAACTGCACATGATCGACCCCGTCGATTCGCGCTAGGATCTCATATTCCAGCGTCTTGATGTTCGACGTATAGGCATCGTGCCGCGCCACGAAGGCGTACGTGGACGTCGTGAGTCCATGGCTCCGCGGCGCGCCGATCAACACCACCCCGTGACGGTTGTGTGCCGGTTCAAAGGTGCGTAGGCCTTCCAGCTGCGCCCGCAGCAGTCCCAGTCCGTCGAACGGTTTGCGCAGCTTCGTAGCTCGGTTGAATTGGAGCGTGAGGAGCTGCGCGCTGGACGATCCCTGCGTGGTGATGGAGAGGCTGACTTCTCCCTCGGCCCCGAGCATGCCGAACTCGCCCGCCTGGCGGCGCCGGCGATCTTCGACGTTCAGCCCGGCCATCTCCTTGAAGTAATCGATGACTCGAAGCCCTGACTCGACCTGCACGGGGTCTCGCTTGAACCGGACCCCGTCCACGGTTTGGCTGACGACGGCGCCGCTGGAGCCGACCTCCAACCGAACTTCCGTGGCTCGGGCCGACAGCGCCGGGCCGATCAGGTCCTCAGCCAGGATGTGCACGAGAAACTGCGCGTCGTCCTTCAGCGGGACGTCCCGCTCCTGGCCCTGATGATCGACGAATCGAACCAGCGCGCCCTCGGACGCGCGCGATTGGCGGCGCGAGTGCAGCTTCGCCGAGAGACCCTCGCCGGTCAATGCGAACCGCTGCGCCTCCGGCACCGCCTGGTTGCGAATCTGCTTATACGCAAAGAGCGGCCCCAGGAGGATGACGATCCCGATCGGCCACGTGATCCAGAACGTCAGCGGGATCAGCAACATCGCCGCCAGCGCGAGCACGCCCGCGCTCAGCTGGATGCTGTTCCACATCCGGTGATTCAAGTGAAAGTACCGTGCATCCTTCTCCAGCTTCGACGAGATCAGCCACGCCCAGGGCACAAAGACCACGAAGATCAGCAGCGGCTTGTAAAAGCTCACGAGCTGGACGGATTCGGCCGCAAGTAATGAGTGGACGTTCATCAATTCGGGGTTCTTCCCATTTTAGGAGATGCCCTTGAGCCGCATCTTCAGGTCCTCAGGCTTCGGCGTCGCCTGTCGAGCGACTGGAGTATGAATGTATTCGCGTTCCACCAAGTCCACAAGCGAGCGTGTGAAGTCGATCATGCCCTCGGCCCACGGGTATCAATTCGCCCTTTGGCCGATGATGTTCCGCTTTTTGACCGATCAGCCCGGTCGCCTCACTTCGAGCCGGCCGTCCTCACCTCGCCGTCACTGGTTGAACACGCAACCCACTTGGGTACATCCGCCAGCCTATCACAACCCCCCGGGCGAAGGAATCCCCTTCACCGGCCCAAACGACCGGCCCGACGTGCCCAGGTTGACATCCGCCGGCCACCCCGGCATGATTGGTCAATGGAGCCCAAGATCATCCTTGACGGCATCACCTTCGATGATGTCCTGCTGATACCCGATTACAGCGAAATTACGCCTGATCAGGCCGACACCTCCACCCGCCTGACCCGCAACATCCAACTCCAGACGCCCCTCGTCTCGGCCCCCATGGACACGGTGACGGAGTCCGCCCTGGCCATCGCCCTGGCCCAGGAAGGCGGCATCGGCACCATCCACCGCAACATGCCGCCCGCTGACCAGGCCCGCGAGGTCGCCAAGGTCAAACGCTCCGAAAACGGCGTCATCAACGACCCCATCACCCTCAGCCCCGATGACACCATCGCCCATGCCCTGAAGCTCATGGACGAGCAGAATGTCTCAGGCTTCCCTGTCACCGCCGAAGGCGCCAGCCATGGGCTCGTGGTGGGAATCCTCACCCGCCGCGACATGAAGTTCTTTGACGGCGCCACCGTCAGCCACGTGGGCGAGGTGATGACCAAGACCAACCTCGTCACCGCCCCGCCCGATACCACCCTCGAGGCGGCGGAGTCCATTCTCAACGAGGCTCGCGTCGAGAAGCTGCTGCTCGTGCAGAAGGATGGTTCGCTGGCCGGCCTCATCACCATGCGCGATATCGACAATCTGCGCAAGCACCCCAGCGCTTGCCGCGACGGCCGAGGCCGACTCCGCGTCGGCGCCGCGGTCGGGATCGCCCAGTTCGATCGGGTTGAAGCGCTGGTTGGGGCCGATGTGGATGTTATCGTCGTCGACACCGCCCACGGACATTCCGCGAACGTCATCAAGACGATCCGAACAATCCGCAAGCGATACGATCTGGATATCGTTGCCGGCAACATCGCCACCGCAGAGGCCGCGACCGATCTCATCGCCGCCGGCGTCGATGCGATCAAAGTCGGCATTGGCCCCGGTTCGATCTGCACCACGCGCGTCGTGACCGGCGTGGGCGTGCCGCAGCTCAGTGCGATTATGAATGTCCTGGACGTTGCCAACGACGCCGGCGTGCCGATCATTGCCGACGGAGGCGTCCGTCATTCCGGCGATATCGCCAAGGCCATCGCCGCCGGCGCTAACAGTGTCATGCTCGGCTCACTGTTCGCCGGGATGGATGAAAGCCCGGGCGAGCTGATCCTGCATCACGGCCGGCGCTACAAGAGCTATCGCGGCATGGGAAGCGAAGGCGCCATGGGCGCAGGCTCCGCTGATCGGTACGGCCAAACCGACGAGTCCGGCAAGTTCGTGCCGGAGGGCGTTGAAGGTCGCGTGCCGTACCGAGGGCCGCTTGACGAGTTTGTCTATCAAATGGTGGGGGGCTTACGAGCCGCGATGGGGTACTGCGG
>JACZXL010000255.1 GCA_022571635.1 Planctomycetota bacterium | reverse complement strand
CTCGACGTGTTTGTCGGGGGACATACCACCCGTCCCGCGATCCTTCGCAATACCACCGTCAATGGTCGAATCTCCTTTGTCGATTGGACCCCCGGAGATGAAATCCCCAACGGCTCGCAGCATCGAGGTTGGCATGCGGCAGCATTCGACTCAAATAATGACGGCGACATCGATATCTTCCTCGGCGGATGGACCAACGACCATCTCTTTGAGAATGTCCCGTCGAACGAAGTGGATGAGAACGATTTGGACGGGCTCCTTCCCCCGGTCTACAACACCGATCCCGTAGCGGTGCTCGGTCATTCCGAAGAAGGTGAGATTGATATCTATGTCGCGGACGATATCGGCGATGACTCGTTCATCTCTGTCGTACTCAACGGGCCGGACGACTATCTGCTGGAAGTGCTCGACGTTGACGACTTGCTGCTGGGAGCTTCCGATCGCGGTGGGCTCGGCATAGAAGAAGCGATGCAGGTCACCATCACAACGGCCGGGACGTACAAGGTTCGCGTGACGGTGAACGAATCTGCCGGCAGCCAATTCGATTTGGACGGCGACGGTTCGGTCGGCGTTTCCGATCTACTCTTGTTGCTTGTGCAATGGGGAACCGACCCCGGCGGTCCGCCGGACTTTGACGGCGACGGCACGGTCGGCGTGAGTGATCTGCTGGCGTTGCTGATCAACTGGGGTCCGGTGCCTTCCTCGAACGACTACGTGCTGGAGGTCCTCTCCCGCACCGGACCGTAGGGTCGACCGAGAAGGATCGAATCGAGCCGGAATACATGGCAGGTTCCTCAGCCTTGTTCGGATGACTCGTAGTGTGGTCGTAGACGAGAAAACGCTCGTGGCAACCTTCCAAAACCGTTGCATCGTTCGTTGCTGCGGATGGTATGACTTTGAGCGTTGCAGCAATTGTGAAACCGTCTGTTCGTAAGCTCGACCGTCAGTCTCAAGGAGAAACCATGACAACCACGAAACGACTTTCATCGGACGCGAAGCGCTTCCTGCCGGTTTGGTTGCTGCTTGGGGCGATCCTAAGCGCAGTCCAACCGGTACTTGCGCAAGATGCGAAACTTTACGTCTGCCCGCCGTGTCCTGTGGATTGTCACGATACGACGTACAGCAAGCCCGGCGTCTGTCCCAATCCGGACTGCAACATGCAGTTGATCGACAGGCACTCGGTCCGTTACGTCGCGATCGTACTCTGGCAAGGTGCGGAGATTCTGGACTTCGCCGGCCCAAGTGAAGTGTTTGCATCAACGCGCGTCGACAATAAGCCTGCCTTCCTCTGCTACACCGTCGGAATCACAGGCGAGCCAATTACCAGCCAGGGTTTCATCCAGATCAACCCCGAATTCTCGATCGACACCTGCCCGCAGCCGGACATCATCGTCTTACCCGGCGGAGGAACAAGCAGTGCCCTAGCAAGCCCTGAATTGATTCAATGGGTCAAGCGGACCGGGGCAGAGTCGGAGATTTCTATGTCCGTCTGCACCGGGGCTTTCGTCCTGGCCAGCGCAGGCCTATTGGATGGCAAGGAGGCGACAACCTATCACTCCGCGATCGATGGACTTCGTGGCTATGCTCCGTACACGATAGTGCATGAAAATCAGAGATGGGTGGACAACGGCCGGGTCGTTACATCCGCTGGCGTCTCAGCCGGCATCGACGCTTCTCTGCACGTTGTCCTCAGACTGCACGGCGAAGAGATCGCCCAAGCGACCGCTGACTACATGGAGTACGATTGGAGACCGCAGGAAGTAACCGGAAAAATCGTGACCAGCCCCGGCGCGCCCAAGCAATACACCGCCGCGCAGAGGATCGTGCAGGTTCTATTGAAGGAGGGCGTGGACGCAGCGTTCAAGGCTCGCCAAGCTCTTCTGGAAAAACCGAACGCCCAAGCTCCGCCCTCGGAGGCTCAAATAAACTTTACTGGGTATGGGTATCTGGGCCGGGGAGATACAGCCACCGCAATTACGATCTTCAAATTCAACGTCAGAGTGCATCCGGATGCGTTCAATACCTATGACAGCCTGGGTGAGGCGTTTATGAAAGCCGGTCAGCGCGAGCGAGCCATCAAGAATTATCGCAAGTCGCTCGAGCTGAATCCAGACAACGCCGGTGCCGCCGAGATTCTAAAAAAACTCGACGCTGAGTAGTTCAGAAGTTGCGGGTTTCCGAAACACGGCTGGCGATAGTACGCTGCGGTTCATGAGCGACCTGCATCCGATCAATCGAACGCTGCTGACGGTTTTGGCGAATCAGATCGTGCGCACCGAGGCGGCGTTTGAGGATTTGCGCGATGACGTTTTCCGAGCTGAGCCGGGCGGTGATTGCAATTCGATCCTCGACATCGGCCGGCACATGCTTATCTTGCGTCGGTTTCAGATGACCCTGCTGGGATCGTCGCTGGCGGAGCGCGTGGACGACCCGGAAGGCGTGGAACGAATCGACGATCTACGGGCGAAACTCGCATCCGCGGCCGACCTGCTGCGGCAGGCGATTGGCGAACATGATCCGGAGGATTGGTATGCCGCGCCGCCGCCGGACAAGCCTCGGCTCGGCCATTGGCCGGACGATCCGACGATCGAGCGATTCGTTCGTCCCTTGAACGACTTCACGAATCATCTCGGGGCGATTCGCGCGATCCGGCGCACACTTGGGAACCCGATCGAGCGCACGCAATAGGGTGAACGCTCCGGCGGGCTGGACAGCGGACGCGAATCATTGGTTGATCAGAACGGGAAGCTGAGTCCGGCGTAGACGTAGAGACTGTCCTGGCTGGGATTGGTGTCGAACGTGCGACCGTTGGAGATGTGGTGCCAGCGCACGCCTGTGAACAGACGCGCCTCGTCGCCGATGTCGAAAGTCAATCCCAATCCGGCCTGCGGGGTGAAGTTGAAGCTCGATCCGCCGGCGGGAACGGCGTCGCTCGTCTCCATCACGCCTCCCCCCACGTCGACGAAGAGCGACCAATCGTCGTGGGCCAGGATGTGCGAGCGTAGCACCAGGTTGAAGTTGAAGCCGCCTGCGTTCTCGGCGGCCGGTTGATCAAAGTAGAGTCCGTTGAACTCGAAATCGATGCTGAAGTCATCAACGATGAAGTAGCTGAAGCTGAGTCCGCCGAGCCCGAATCGTTTGTCGGTCTCCTCGAACTCGGCGCCGAAGCCGCCCTGCACGTTCCAGCGCCATGATCCCTGCTCGCCGAACCGAGCCACGAGCGTCGCCGGGTCGGCGTCGTCCTCGGGCATTACCTGTTGGGGCGCCTCCGGCGTGACGATGGGCATCGCCTTGAACTCGAGGCTCACCGTTTTGGCCACGCCCTCGTTCGGCTCGGCGGCGCCGGCCAAGCTGACAGTGCTTACGGTGAGGGCGCAAGCCGGAATCAGGAATGCTCGAATCACGATGGGACTCCCGGGGGGATCAAAGATGAGGTCGGCAGCGTACGTTTGGCTGCCAATGGAGGCAAGTCGAGGCTAGCGGTGTGGATCGTCGCCTGATCGCGATCCATGTTTGTGCCTTACAACGACGGGTCGGATTACGCTGGAGACGATCGATCTCAGCGAATCATCGGCAAGTGAGAGATTCTTGTTGAAGAATCGGTGTGTTTTCGTGCTCGACCAAGGATGGCTGGGAGAACGGCGGCAAGCGGGGAACTTTGGCCGCCGGCTCGTCACCGGCTAGAGTACACACGTCATGTCTCGACCACGCGTCATTGTGGCGATCGGCGAAGCACTGCTCCGGGAGTTTCCCGACCGTGAAGAGCCGGCGGGCCTGGCGCTGCTCGTGCCGCTTCACGCGAAGCGGCTGGGGCACACCGGGATCGCGATCTCACGGCTCGGTCAGGATGCCACGGCCGAGCGGTTGTTGGCGCTGCTTCAGTCGCAGCAGATCGACGCGAGTCATTTGCAGAGCGATCCTGATCTGCCGACTGGGCGGTTACGATTGATCGGGTCATCGACGTCGCGCAGCGACGAGGCTCGTGCCGCGTTTGACGAGCTGCAATGGGACTTTGATCTCGCCGACGTCGCGCAGCAGGCCGACGCCGTCGTGTACGGCGCTCTGGCGAGACGAACCGGCCAGTGCCGCTCGGTCGTTGACCGGTTTCTTGCCGAATGTGGTTCGTGCCTGCGCGTGCTCGATCTGACGAACCGGGCCGATCACGACGAGCCGCGAACGGCTCCGACGTCGGGACTGAAGTTCGCCGACGTGGTCGTGGTCGATGAAGCGGCCTTGGCGGTGGTGCTGCCCAGCGCGATCGGAAAGCCGACGCCCGATGCGCTGAGTGAGTTGCTGCGCCAGTCTGACGCGCAGGTCGCGCTGTGGGCGCAGCCCGATCAGCCGCTTGCGTTGTACACGGCCGGCGCGTCGTGGACGGGAAGTCAGCCGCTTGGCGCCGAGGCGCGCGAGGCGACGGTCGTGGGACTCGTGCACGGCATGTTGAACGGTTGGGATCTGCGCGAAGCACTGAGTTTGGCGGAGCGCGTAACACGACATGCAATCGAACATCGCGGGCAACCGCCGCCGGCCGAACTTCTCGCGCGCTCATAAAAAAACCCGCCGCCCGGACGCTCCGACACTTCCGGACGGCGGCAGGCCACGGCCAGAAGGCCGTTTCGATAGGCTACGTTCCACAGTAGCCTGCTGCCCGGGCATCGGTCAATGGCAGATTCTCAGCTTCCAAAGATTTTCGTAAATCACTACGCTGCATCAACTTATGAAGAATACTCGTCTTGAGTCCAGCTCGGGGCCGCTCCCGGGGCTTGCCAACTTGGTCAAGCCGCCGCTAACGGAGGTGGCCATCGCTGCCCTGTGGCGCGAATGTCACGGACGCGAACTGCTCCTGACGCGGCGACGGCCAGGCACGCACCTGGCCGGGCAGTGGGAACTCCCGGGCGGCAAGATCGAGGTAGGCGAGTCCGCCCGGCAAGCGCTGCGACGAGAACTGGCGGAGGAGATCGGGGTTGCCGTGCAAGACCTTGAGCCACTTGTAGTTACGTCGCACCGCTATGGCGACATCTTGGTTCGGCTCCACGCCCTGATCGCCAATGTCCCGCCGGACCTCGTTGTGCGGAACTTGGCTGTGGCTGAGCATCGCTGGGTGCCGCTGGATCAGTTGGCCGACCTCGAATTGCCCGAGGCCAACGCGCCGATCACCGCCGCCGTGTTGCAGCGTCTGCGACGATCGCCGGAATGTTGATAACTTGACACAGACCGCCCTGTCGGCCGCGAGAAAAACACGCCGATTTCGCATGTAACTCTTTGTTATCACTGTCTTTGCAACTGACACCCCGCGGCCTTCCCGGGAAGGAATCGCAGTTGTGGAAAAATTGACAGGCAGGCCCGCCCACCGCCCGCAATTTCTGATATTTTATGTGCCTGTTCTTTCGATGAAGGTTCCCGGTTGGAGTCCGCCGCGAGGTCGAGGCATCTTCCGGGAAG
>JACZXL010000033.1 GCA_022571635.1 Planctomycetota bacterium | reverse complement strand
GGGACGTTTTCAACCTCGGCACGGACACGCACTGGATTCAGTGGGTTCACGTTACACGTGCGTGGGACGTTGACTTTAACAGCACAAGTGGAATCCAGGCAGACGAGCGCAACCCGCGCTATGTCTTCTCTATCCGCGTAGTGCACGACACGGCAGCAGATGGTGACGGATACAGCGGTGTTGTTCCGGACATGATCGTTGAGGCCAAGTTCGATAGTACCAACAAGGACTACAACGCCAACGGTGAACTCAACTTCTCGATGCAGATGCTGCAGAAGGACGCGGACTTCGAGCAGGTGGGTGAGCTGCTGAACGTGTGGATGTTCGGCCACGAGTTGGAGTTCGACCTCAGCGACGGCTACGTCGAGACGAAGCAGACCTTCTCGGAGTTCATGATTGACAACGGTTTGACTAACAACAACGACCCATTGGTTAATCGGCTGCGGATCGAGCCGACCTCGGCTGGGGCAACGTTGGGCCAGGTCGTGGGCGTGCCAGATCCGGATGATCCGAACTATCCGATCTACCTGCTCAATCCGCTGCACGCGGTGCCGGCGGTTCCGGCCGGGGCGCGGGTATTGGATGCGTTCGTCTGTGAGAGTCTGGGCGTGAACGTCGGCGGCAGTCGGTTCGGTAACGCCAATGGGTTTACCGGCAAAATCACGCCGGGGCTGATCAACATCAACACCGCCCCGCCGGAAGTGATGCGGTCAGCCCCGCACATGGCGAGGCTTGTTCACGAGTTGAACAGGCCGTCGAACAATCCGTTTGTGCGCCTACCGGAGGCGGTCGTTCGCTACCGCGAGCGGTTCGGCAAGCCGATGGATGACACTGACCCGCTGCCCGCCTACGGCGATCGTGGGGATGACACCTTCATCGAGGATCTACGTGGTGAGCGCGGGATCGCCTCGATCGGCGAGGTGTTGTCGCTGACACGGCCGGGGACGCGAACGCCCCCGGATGATCCTGCGAATCGGATCTGGAACGCGAGTTGGCAGGCGGGTTTTGCCGGCTCCGATCCCTACGATGACGGGCAATCCACGCAGATCAGCACGGACGTGAACGATCCGGAAATAGGCGGGATGCCGCAGCCGGACGTCGTCGCTCAAGATGCCGAAGAGCTGAACCTGCTGTTTGGGGGCATGTCGAACATGCTGACTACGCGCAGCGACGTGTTCACCGTGTACTTTCGCGTGCGAAGCTTCATTCAGAACCCGACCACGGGTGTGTGGGACGCGACCAACCCCGAGTTCATTGTGGACGACAGCCGGTACGTCATGCTGGTTGATCGCAGCGAAGTGAATCACCCCAACGACAAGCCCAAGATTCTGTATCTGGAGAAGTTGCCCAAGTAATCGGCGTGGCCTGCTTACTGACTACTGCCAACTGATAACTAATTCGCCCGCGCTCCGTCACGCTCATCCGCTGTGTTCGGGGCGCGGGTTTTTTGTTGGCCCCAGGCACTTGGCATTGGGGAGGGGGAAGGAGGTCGGGCTGGATCATACGAATCGCAGTTGATCCGCAGGCGGGCGCCATGCTTTGACCCGTTAGGGCAAAGCATGCTTCATCCCGACGCGTCGGGAATGAAGCATGGCACCCGCGAAACGCACGAGAATCATTTGGGATTCGTATCAGCCGTCGGTGTGATCGAGTCCGCCGAAGCGACGTTTGCGGCGGGCGTACTCGCGGATGGCGTGGTGGAGGTTCTCGACGCGAAAGTCGGGCCAATAGACGTCGGTGACGTACATCTCGGCATAGCTGATCTGCCAGAGGAGATAGTTGGAGATGCGCCGCTCCCCGGCGGTGCGGATCAGCAGATCGGGATCGGGCAGCCCGGCGGTGTACAGATTTCGGCTGATCATGTCCTCGTCGATGTCGGCGGGGTCAATGCGCCCGGCCAGAACGTCGTCGACGATGGCGCGCAGCGCGTCGGTGATCTCGGTGCGGGAGCTGTAATTCAGCGCGACGCAGAGCGTGAGCCCGGTGCAGTGACTCGTGGCGGCGGCAGTCTGATCGACTTCGTCGAGGACGGATTGCGGCAAGCCTTCGCGGCGCCCCAATTGGACGAAGCGGATATTGTGCTCGACAAGTTCCCGTCGCTCTTTGACGAGGTATTGGAGGTACAGGTCCATCAGCGCGCCGACTTCAGCCGCGGGCCGTTTCCAGTTCTCCATAGAGAAGGAATA
Organism: Planctomycetota bacterium; assembly: GCA_022571635.1. Classification (GTDB taxonomy): domain Bacteria; phylum Planctomycetota; class Phycisphaerae; order Phycisphaerales; family SM1A02; genus JADFNO01. The sequence continues at coordinate 17,027 of JACZXL010000033.1, read as the reverse complement.
GAGCGTCAGGGCGTCGAGCTCGAGCCGGGCGCACTCGATGATGATGTCGCGGACGGCCTTCGCGCCGGCGCGATGCCCGGCAATGCGCGGCTGATTTCGCTTTTGCGCCCATCGACCGTTGCCGTCCATGATGACCGCGATATGCCGCGGCCGGCGGTCCGGAGGAATATCGAACGCCGCGTCAGCGACCGGTGATTCAGAACGCATTCGGCTCATAGGTACTGCTATCGTACGCAGCGGGCGGTGGAGTGGTTCGTGGTTGGGCCCCGGCGGGCGGCCCGAGCGGTTGAGCTACACCTCCACGACGGTCTGGGTGCGTTCGGGGCCGACGCTGACGATCTCGATCGGCACGCCCACGACTTGTTCGATCCGCTGAAGGTAGCGCTGCGCGTGGTCCGGAAGCGCTGCGCGATCGGTGGCGTCGTCGATCTCTTGGGACCAACCGGGCAGGGTCTCGTAGACGGCCTCGATCTGGCTGAGCCGGTGGGCGTCGGGGATGAAGCGGTCGGAAAGCGTTCCGTCGCCCAGCCGGTAGTGCGTGCAGAGTTTCAGCTCATCGAAGCCGGACATCACATCCAGGAGCATGCAGGCCAAGCCGGTGACGCCGCAGATCATCGCCGAGTAGCGGACCGCGACGAGATCGAGCCACCCGCATCGGCGAGGACGATTGGTGGTGGTGCCGTACTCGTGTCCGCGCTTGCGGATGCGCTCGCCGATGGCGTTGTCCTGCTCGGTGGGGAAGGGGCCTTCCCCGACGCGGGTGGTGTAGGCCTTCATGATGCCCAAGACCTGCTCGATGTTTCGCCCGGGCACGCCGGTGCCCGCCGGTATGCCCAGCACGGAGCAATTGGAGCTGGTGACGTAGGGGTAGGTTCCGTGGTCGATGTCCAGCAGGCAGGCGTTCGCCCCCTCAAAGAGGATCGATCGTTCTTCTCGCAGGCAATCGTGCAGGAGGTAGGTCGTGTCGGTGATATGCGGAAGGAGGCGAAGGCCGTACGCCGCGTACTGGTGGGCCAGGGCATCGGGATCCAGCGGCGGGGCCTGTACGCCCAGCGCCGCCAACTCAGCCGAGCGGATACTGCAGATCACGCGCAGTTTCCGTCGCAGGCGGTCCTCGTCGGCAAGATCGCCCATGCGGATAGCGGTCGAGCGGTGGACCTTGTCCGCGTAGGCGGGCCCGATCCCTCGCTTGGTAGTTCCAATGGAAAGATCACCGTCGTGGGAGACATGGCTGGCCAAGACCGCCTCCAGGGCGGCGTCATGCTCCTTGTGATAGGGCATGACGACGTGGGCCCGATCGGAGATGCAAAGATTGCTAGCAATCTCAATGCCCCGAGCCCGCAGCGCCTCCATCTCCTGGATCAACATCGCCGGATCCACAACCACACCGTTGCCGATCACGCAGAGCTTGTCGGGGTACAGGATCCCGGCTGGGATCAGATGCAAGGCGTAGCGCTGATCGCCGACGACGACCGTGTGACCAGCGTTAGCGCCGCCGTTGTAGCGAACAATCACATCGTGTCGGCCAGTGAGCAGGTCAACGATCTTGCCCTTGCCCTCGTCGCCCCATTGCAGACCGACGACCGCGGTGTGGGGGGTGCGCCGGGGAGCATCGTTATCCGGACTGGCGGTCCGGTCGTTTATCATGGTCGATCTCTGGCGTGCTGGGTGATGTTGCCGGTCGGGCAACGTTGGCCAAGGCAAGGCTAGGTTCGCCCCACCGAAGCGTCAAGATGAGCCGAGGCGGGCGCCGGTCAAGCAATGCAGCCCTTGTGCCGATACCACCCTCATACATGGAGCAAGTACGTGTCGGAAGAGCGCGTCATCCGGATAATGTGCCCGAATCTCGTATGTCAGCGTGTGCTATCGGTCCCTGACCGCGCTCGGGGCAAGCTGGTGCGGTGCGGCGGATGTGGGGTGAATATCCGTATTCCGCAGAGCAAGACCGATAAACCTGCTACGGATGCCACCGAACCCGCCACGCCTCCGCCCAGCAGCTGATCGCAGTCGCCGAGCCGATACCGCCGCAATGGCGGCCCGCCCAATTCCCAAAACACTTACGTCTTACTCGACCCGGCGGCGTCACCCGATTCGACCCCGGACCGTGACCGCTTGTCGCCGGAGACGACCGCCACCTCCAATCGGCGGAGCACGAAGGTAGTCGGTCCGATCGTCAGCCGGTCGTTGACGTCCAGAATCGCCCGATCGACGCGGTCACCGTTTCGGAACGTCCCGGTGTAGGAGTCCAGGTCGTGAACTTCGGCCACGTCGCCGTTTAGGATGATCTCGCAATGTTTCTCGGCGACCGTCGGAACCGCGATGCGTAGATCACATCGACTATCGCGTCCGATGATGGTGCGCCGTTTGGTGATAGGAAATGATCGTTCGTCCCCGTCGGCGGTCTTCATGGCCAGCCAAATCGTCATCGGCTCGGAGCGCTCCCTGCTAGGACTATGATGTCACTGACGAAACCGACCCGGCCGAACGTTATTCTCCCATCGCAACCCAAGGCGACCAGCGGATGCCCCCGTCCACCCAGCTTACCCGATTCGGCAAGGCGGTCCAGGGCAGCACGCGCCCGACCACCATCGCGGATCTCGATGTTCTTGGCGAGATGTCCGGCGGGACGGTCGCACCGCAGGGGATCTACGGTCACGTGCCGTTCTGTTTCCACAAATGTCATTATTGCGATTTCTACAGCCTGGTAGATCGTCGCGACCGCCAACCGATGTTCGTGCAAAGGCTTACGGAGGAATTGCGACTTGCGGGGCCGTACTTCAAGCGGCCGCTGAGGACGATTTTCTTCGGCGGAGGGACGCCGACGCTCCTGGCCACCGAGCATTGGCGCACCGTGTTGGATGTTGTTCGGGATAACCTGTCGCTGGAGGGCGGGTATGAGTTCACCCTCGAGGCAAATCCCGAGACGGTCCACGCAGACCTGTTGGCGGTGCTGGTTGACGGTGGGGTGAACCGGCTCAGCCTCGGGGCCCAGTCGTTCCAGCCCAAACAACTCGAGGCGTTGGAGCGGTGGCATGATCCGGCCAACGTCGAGCGCAGCCTCAAGCTCGCGCGGGCAGCGGGCATCTGGAACATCAACCTCGACCTGATCTTCGCCATCCCCGGTCAGTCGCTGAACGCGTGGCTGGCGGATCTGGATACGGCGGTGGCCTTGGAGCCCACGCACTTGAGCTGCTACAACCTCACCTATGAGTCCAACACGCCGATGACGGCGAAGATGCGGTCGGGGGCGATTCGGCCGGTGGAAAACGAAGTGGAAGCTCAGATGTACGAGGCGACGATCGAGCGTTTGGCCGCCGCGGGGTTCGAGCATTACGAGATCAGCAACTGGGCGCGGCCCGGGTACCGTTGCCGGCACAACCTGATGTATTGGGAGAACGAGAATTGGTGGCCGCTGGGGCCCAGTGCGGCCGGCCACATTGCCGGCACCCGGTGGCGGAACCTGCCGCGGCTCGATGACTACTTGAAGGCTGAATGCTGGCCGCCGATTTGCGACGTGGAGCAGCTCGATGCGGACGGGCGCGTCGGCGAGGAGCTGATGCTGCGGCTGCGCTTGATCGACGGGGTCGCGCTGGATCGACTCGACGAGCTACTGGCCGTCGGACAGCGCGGACCGCAGCGGATGGCTGCGATCGCGCAGCACATCGACGGGGGATTGCTGCAACGCACGAGCGATCGGCTCAAGCTGACCAAACGCGGACTGCTCCTGGCCGATCTCGTGCTCGCTGATCTGCTGTAGCTGTTGACGAAGCCTCGTCAATCAATCGTGCGAATGGAAACATGCCGGCCGATCCGATCCCACTGCTGATTCATCTGCACATACCGAGGAATGCCGGCAGCACGCTGGGCCGAGTGCTGCGGCTGAAGCTCGGGTTCTGGCCCCCGTCGCATCTGCTGCATCATTTTCAGACGCTCGGGTTCTACCGCCTTGCTGGGTTTCAGCAGCGCTTGGACGCCATCGAAGCCTTGTCGGTCGCCGACCGCCGACGGGTGCGATTGTTCGAGGCCCACGCTGGGTTCGGCGTGCATGAACGGCTGGGGCAACCTTCAACCTACCTCACAATGTTGCGCGAGCCGATCGACCGAGCGGTCTCTGTGTTTTACTACCAACGCCAGCATGCTCGCATACCGGACGATATGACGCTCGAGCAGTTCGTTCTCCACGCGGATCCACAGCGTGTTTGGTGGGTGGACAATGCCCAGGTGCGCTACTTGGCGGGCACGGGCGGCGACATTGTGGACGTCGCCCGCGGCCAATGCACGCGGACCATGCTGGACGTCGCGATCGAACGATTAGAGGAAGCCTTTGCGTTTGTCGGCATCGTCGAGCAGTTCGATGAGTCTCTCGTTCTTCTGCGTCGAACGTTCAACTGGCGGGGATGTTACTACGTTGCGTCCAACGTCATAAAGCGGCGCAGACGGACAGAGGAGCTTCAAAGCGCGGAGCTTGCATTGCTCAATGAACATAACGAGCTTGACTGCGAGCTCTATCGTCACGCCAAGTCACTTCTTGAGCGCAGGGTGGCCGAAGCCGGGGCGTCATTTGCAGGTGAGCTTGCTCATTTCCGCTTGCGCAACAAGCGTCACGCCAGGTGGATCGGCCCGACCCAAAGGATCCTCTCGGCTGGGCGACAGTCCATCATGAAGCTCGTGTTGGGCCGGACGGAACTGCGCAAGCCGCAATGACTCATACGCATTGCAATTGATCCGTGGGCGGGTGCCATGCTTTGACCCGATAGGGCAAAGCATGCTTCATCCCGACGCGTCGGGAATGAAGCATGGCACCCGATAAACGCACGAGAATCACAGGGGATTCATATCACTTGCCCGTGAAGAACCGCTTGATGGAATGCGCGGTGACGGCACGGCCGATGGCGGCGATCGACTCGGTGAGCGGGATATCCTTCGGGCAGACCTTCACGCAGTTTTGCGCATTCCCGCAATCGCTCACGCCGCCGCGTCCCATCAGGGTTTCGAGCCGCGCGTTTTTCAGGACGCGGCCCGTGGAATGTTCGTTGAACAGTCGAGCCTGGCTGATCGCATGAGCGCCGATGAACGACGACGCCCACCGTGATTCATCCTTCTCCTGTCGGTACTGCGGGCACGCCTCGAGGCAACACCCGCAGCTCATGCACTCGCTGAGCTTGTATCGCGTCTGTTGGCCTTCGGGCGTATCCTGCGGTCCGGGTCCCAGGTGATACGTCCCGTCAATCGGAATCCACGCCTGGACACGCTCCAGCGCCGCAAACAGGCGAGCACGATCGACCATCAGATCGCGAACGACCGGGAACGTGCTCATCGGCTCCAGCGTGATCTCATCCCCGTCGCTCGGCGCGTAATCGCGGATCAGACAACTGCAGCTTTGACGAACTCGGCCGTTGATCACCATCGTGCAGGCGCCGCAGACCTCCTCCAAGCACCCGGCATCGAACACGACGGGGGTGGTGTGAGCGCCCTGAGCGGTGATCGGGTTGGCGGCGATCCACTGCAAGCACGAGATCACGTTGGATCCGCTGGGGGCCGGCACATTGAATCGCTCCCAACGGACCGGCTTGTCCGGCCTATCCTGGCGCTTGATTTTGAACCGAACCGTTCGAGTTGACGTATCCGCGACCATAGCTGTACGGAGAAAGCGGGGACAGATGATGAATCGGCTCCATGATACTCGCCCTCACAAAAGAGGTGGAATCGGCAAACCAACGACGGCTCAGGCGTGGGTCCCCGGCAAGCCGATAAGGCAACCGATACCGATCTTTTGGGCGGCCAAAGGGAGCCAATGAAGCGCGACCTGATTCGTGTCATGCGACTGGGCGACTGGGCGAAGAACGTCTTCGTCCTGCCGGCTGTCGTTTTCAGCGACAAGCTATCGGAGCCGGGGGCGATCGTTCAGGCGGCGATGGCGTTCGCGGCGTTCTGCCTCCTCTCATCCGGATTCTACGCCATCAACGATGTCATTGACGCTGAGCGTGACCGAGCGCACCCGATCAAACGGCAGCGACCGGTGGCCTCCGGGGCTGTGTCGCCAAGCGCCGCGGTAACGCTCGGCTTGGCCTGCGCGATTGCCGGGCTCGGGCTGGGATGGATGGTGAATCTGCCGCTGGTGGCCATCTTGCTGAGCTATGCCGTGCTTCAGGTTCTTTACAACGCTTTGTTGAAGCGCGTCGTGTTCGTGGACGTGGTGGCGATCGCGATCGGGTTCAGTCTTCGGGCCGCGGCGGGGGCGGTCGCCATCGAGGTGGAGATGTCGATCTGGCTGCTCTTGTGCGTTTTCTTCCTGTGCCTGTACTTGGGTTTCGTCAAGCGGTTGTGCGACATCAGCTCGGCCGCGCAGGCGCACGACATCGTCTGGCGACCATCAGCCCCGTACGACGACCGAAACGAGCTGGACTGGCTGCTCGGCATCAGCGCGGTGTTGGCCGTGGTGGCGTACCTGATGTACACGCTGTCCAGCCACGCCTGGGAGTTGTTCGGCGCTCGCGCGCTGGGACTTGCCCTGCTCAGTCCCTTAGTGCTCATCGCGATCCACCGGTTTTATCGTCGCGCCCGCCAAGGAACCTCCGATAGCCCATTGTCGGCTCTGCGACAGGACCGCGCGGTGCTCGCAGCCGTCGTGCTGTTCGTGCTCGGCGTCTTCGCATCGTTGTACTTGGACTTCGTCCAGACCATTCTTGAAAAGCTGTTCGTCGCCGGCGTCTAATAGGCGTCCGTGATCGGAGCGGCCGGCGGCGAACGGTGATGGAAGCGGGACCGAATGCGACAGGACTCTGATCACCACAACCGACGCAGCCGACGATCAGCGGCGGCGGTGCTCTGTCTCCTTTTTGCCATCCTCGTCTGGCCTGTCGTCATAAGCACCCAAGGAACCCTCGGTGACGGCGCAACCGACATCAAATACCCCACGGGTGAGATGGGCGATCAGCGCAAGTACCATGAGCCGACCATCCTTGCGTTTGCTGAGCAATGGCCGAGCGTTGATCTCGTCAACTATCCATCGGCAACGTCGCCGGGCTATCACCTCCTCATGGCTCTTGTGGCGCGATACACGTCACACGATCTTGTGGTGTTGCAACTCGTCAGCAGCTTGCTTAGCTTTGGATTGCTGCTGGTCGTATGGGGTTATGGCGCTCGGCATACGGGAGCGTGGCCGGCGCTCGGCCTCGTGTTGCCGTTGGTCGCCTCTTCCTATGTGATCGGTTCGGGTATCTGGCTCGTCACCGATAACGCGGGGCTGCTGTTTGTCTGCTTAGCACTGGGCGGGGCGATTATGGTTCAACCGACGGCGATGCGCACCGCGCGCTGGGCGCTCTATGCAACATGCGCCGCGGGAATCCGCCAGATCCAGGTGTGGGTTGCGGCACCGGTCATACTGGCGGCGCTACTTGGAAGTCCGCTCGGACGGCACGCGCCTCGACACCTTTGCTCCGGGTCGAAGCAATCCCTGTCCTGGGCCGGTGTTTTTGCCACGCTTCCCGTATTGCTGTTACCGTTCGTCCTCATCGGTCTCTTGGCACTTCTCTGGGGTGGTTTGACGCCGCCGGATTTTGCCGATCGGCATAGTGCAGGCCTAGCGCCGGTGACCTTTGCCATTGTGTTGGCGCTCGTGGGCGTGTTCGGTGTGTTCTTCCTGCCTGCGTTCTGTCAGAAGTGGACCGACATCTTGAAGATGGATCGGTGGCTGGTTGTCGCCGTGTTACTCGCCGTAGCCGTTTCGTTGATCTTCCCAACGTCGGCTGACCAATCGCTCGGCCGGTGGGGCGGGGCGATCTGGGAGCTCGTCAGACGTATGCCTGATGTGGCGGGGCGATCAATCGTCTTCCCGCCGTTGGCCGCGCTCGGTGCGGTGGTGCTCGTTCACGCGTGGCGGGCTGCGGGTCGGGCCGGGCGCGCTCGTGAAGCCACCGTGTTGCTGTTGTCGCTGCTCGGATGGATGATCGCTGAATCGGTCAATACCCAATCGGGGCAACGGTACTTCGAGCCGATGATCCTGGTTGGCCTGGCGTGGTTGGCCGCACTCTCGATCTCGCCGACGAAGGGGACGGCACTGTTTGTGCCGGCGCACCGACTATGGTGGGCGGGCCCGCTGACGCTCGGGGCGATTCAACTCGTCCTGAGCGCCTCAACCGTTTATCTGCCGGTTCTTCGGTGGCATCCGTCGTCATAGCTGATTGGATAGACAACGCCGAACATCGTGAGGAAGCACGGCTTGGTCAGTGCGACCATGAGACGCCTACACGCGCCGTAGAACGTGCCGTGTCTGTACCCATATAACACGAATCCCAAATGATTCTCGTGCGTTTCGCGGGTGCCATGCTTCATTCCCGACGCGTCGGGATGAAGCATGCTTTGCCCTAACGGGTCAAAGCATGGCGCCCGCCTGCGGATCAACTGCGATTCGTATAACACGTAGCCGCAGTGGGGCGAATGGCATCAGCGTCATCGCATTATCGTCGAGCGGGAACTGCCTGCGATGCGGCTCTATCCACCGATTGTCAATCCGCTGTTTGGAGGCCGATTGCAATGCAGGGCGGTGCTGCGGGTGGATCGCGGTTGAGGGACGCGGCACAAGCGAGTCAGTTAGGACTCGGCCTTCTCGAGCTGGATCGCCAGGACGGCAGCGCATCGTTGGAGTCGCAAGCCCAGCAGATGGTCGTACATGGCAGGAAGTATTCGCAGCGGCGCTGGGAAATACGCCTGCCATTGTGGAGAGGGTAAATAGTGACATGTGAGCTGCGTGAACGACAGATCGCGGCCGGCCCTCAGCACCGCCTGAGCGCTGTTCAGCCGATAGTAGGCGGGGTATGGATTCACCTTTTGTTTCGAGAGTCGCCTCCACCCGTCTCTTAAACCGATTTGTTGCACCGCACCAGAGAGCATGGCAAACGGATGAAGGGCATGTGGCGTGAATGCGTAGAAAACGCCGCCCGGTCTCAGCACGTCGAACACGTTCTCAAGGAAAGGCCGAGGCTGCTTGATGTGCTCAACGACGTTGTACGTCATCACCGCGTCGTAGGCGGCGCGGGGAATCTCAGCGTCCGCGAACTCGCTACACCAGCGCAGCGCAAGATGCGGATGGTTCTCCACCGCCGGGTCTGGGTCCACGCCGTCGAGCTGTGCGCACTGCGCTAAAACGTCCCGCATGGGCTGAGGCTCTGGATAGTCCGGTCCGCAGCCGACATCCAGCACGCGACCTCGCATGCGATCGTCGGCCTCGAGCAGCCGCGCGAAATACTCGATGGGACCTCCCGGTTTGGTACGAGCCTTGGCGAACCTCTTCGTCTTGCCGTAGGGCGGTGCGACCACAACTCGCATCATCTTCGGCTCCGCGGCTGATCTGTTGCGCATTTCGAAGCGGCCCGAGCGCGTTACGGCGCGGCCGCAGTGGGGCGCTCGCTTTGAGATCGTGAGGTACTTCCTTGGGCAGCCGGCTGCACCATTCCATATGTACGTACGCGCGGCGGGACCAGACCAATTTCCACCGGTTCAAGGGACAATTCGGGCCGGCCGGTATCGGCATCGAACCTGGCCACCGTCGATCTGAGGTAGTTCTCATCGTCGCGCTGCGGAAAATCGGCGCGGTAGTGAGCGCCGCGCGACTCTCGGCGCTCGATGGACCCAAGCACGATCACTTCGGCGAGCTTGAGCATGTCGCCCAAGGCGCGGGCGTAGGCAAGGTTCTGGTTCGTCCACATGCCGGTGTCCGAAAGGCCGACCGATTCGTACCGTTCTTGCAGCTCGTGCAGTCGAGCCAGGGTTTGCTCCAGTCTTGGACCGGTCTTTACAACTGTGCAACCAGCGGTCATCTCCTCGCCCAGTTCTCGCCCGATTTCGTACGGATTCTCCGTTCCGCCGGCGCTGATCAGCTGATCGACCTTCGCCTGCTCCTGCTCGATCACCGCGTCGTAGATACGCTGGTCGATGTCAGCCGCGGGCGCGTGCATTTCGTCCGTCACGTACCTCGCCACGCCGACCCCGCTGAAAAGCCCGTCGAAGATGCACGAAAGCAGCGCGTTGGCCCCCAACCGGTTCGCGCCGTGGAATTGGTAGTTCACTTCGCCGAAGGCATACAAGCCGGGGACGTTGGTCATCATTGAGTTGGGCGCCCCAAGCGACATGCCGTGGAGATCGTCCTGGGGCGTGTACTGCGTCCAGAGCCCGCCCATCGTGTAGTGAACACCGGGGAAGATTTTCATGGGCAGCTCGACCGGGTCTTCGCCGACGAACTTGCGGTAGATCTCCAGGATCCCGCCGAGCTTGAGCTCAAGATACTCGCGACCCAAATGTGTCAGGTCGAGGTAGACCATGTTGCCCCCGCCGACGCCGAGCCCTTGATTGACGCAAATGTCGAAGATCTCCCGGGTGGCGATGTCGCGCGGCACAATGTTGCCATACTTGGGGTACTTCTCTTCGAGGAAGTACAGTCGTTCCTTCTCTGGGATCTCTCGCGGATCACGCGTATCGCCGCTGGTGCGCGGCACCCAGACACGGCCGCCTTCACCGCGCGCTGATTCAGACATCAAACGCAACTTGTCAGCGCCGGGAATAGCGGTGGGATGAACCTGAATAAACTCGCCGTTGGCGTACGACGCGCCCGCCTGGTAGCAACGACTCGCCGCGGCGCCCGTGCACATGACCGAGTTCGTGCTCTTGCCGAAGATCATGCCGCAGCCGCCGGTGGCCATCACCACGGCGTCGGCCCGAAAGGCGCGAATCTGCATTGTGCGAACGTCCTGCGCGACGATTCCCTTGCAGACCCCATCATCGTCGAGCACCGGCCAGAGAAACTCCCAATACTCGTACTTGTTGACTTTCCCTTGGGTCTCCCATCGCCGGACCTGCTCGTCGAGCGCGTAGAGCAACTGCTGGCCGGTGGTGGCCCCGGCGAAGTGTGTGCGCTTGTACAGCGATCCGCCGAACAGCCGCAGATCGCGCTGTCCCTCCGCAGTGCGATTGAACGGCACGCCCATTCGATCGAGCAGATCGATGATTCTTGGCGCCCAGTGCACCATTTCGTACACGGGCGGCTGGTGGGCCAGGAAATCGCCGCCGTAGATCGTCTCGTCGAAATGCTCGTACTCGCTATAGCCCTGCTGGCGGGCGATATCATTGCACGCGTTGATCCCCCCCTGGGCGCAGACGCTATGGGAGCGTTTCACCGGCACGAGCGAGAACAGATCGACACACAGTTCGGCCTCGGCGATGCGCAACGATGCGGCCAGTCCCGCCAGACCGCCGCCGACCACAATCACCCGCCGATTCGGATTCATCGCTGCTTCACCTCTGGTCTGAGTCGCCGTCAACGAGCTGACGGTCGGCCGATGCGCCCTTGATTGCTTGCTCGACCTCGCGGGCCTGATCGATGTCAAGTGTCGAGAATCCGATGACGGCCATCACCGTTGCTGCGCCGAGTGCCACACCGACCGCCGCGCAGACGACACCCCAACGGCGCTGGGCCTGGACGCTGAGGGTCAATCCCCAGGTGATGGCCGCAGTCCATAAGCCGTTGGCGAAGTGAAACACCAGCGCCAACACACACACGAGGTAGAAAATGGACGCAAACCAACCCCAGACTCCATTTTGGAAATGCGCAGCTGTGGATGACGACGCGGCGTCGCCATCGAACGCCGGCATCAGGTTCCAATAGGTCACGTCGAACCGTAGGGATGTGATGTGCATGATGATGAACACCACGCCGAGATAGCCGCTGATCCGCTGGAGCGTATACCGCCAGTTTTTCTGATACGGATAGCGATCGACATTGGTCCGTCCGCTGAACGCGAAGTACATGCCGAGCACGGAATGAAAGATGATGGGGAAGAACAGCAGCCCCCACTCCAAAAGAACCAGAGCGGGAAGGTTGTTGATGAAATCGACTTCGTGCTGGAAGGTCTCGACCCCGGCGTGACCGTGGTGGGCCGGGTTGAGCCAATCTCCCCAGACGATCGACGCGTTCGTGGTCAGGTGCACCAGCAGGAACGCGCCGATGGGAAAGATGCCGGACAGCGAGTGGAGGCGCCGCAGCAAGAAGTAGTGTCGATCGAAGAAGCCGGCGTGGCGGTTGGACACAGTCGTGTGTTCTGAACGCGCAGGGGCGGTTGCGTGTGAGTAGTCGCTACCAGCCGACGATCACGTCCTCGGCTGTCTTGAGAGAGTATAAGAAAAGCTGGTGAGGGCGGGTCAGCCAGGCGAGGGCGAGTCCGGGGATGTCTGACCGGCGCCGGCGACGGGCGCGGGTCCGGCCGCCCCTTGCTGGGCCACGAGCTGCGCGATCTGGACGAAGCGTGCTCGCAGTTCCGTGATGATCTGCTTCAGCTCTGTCGCCTCCTCGTCGCTGAGGTTCCCCTTGGTCGTTTCCTCCAGCACGCCAAGAAGATCGATACTGAAGCGAGCGCCGTCGAGGTCGATGACGACTCGGCCGCTCTTGGGGTCGCCCATCGCCCCCAGACCCATGATCGCCTGAGAGGCCAAGACCCCCATCAGGCTCTTGAAGTCAGCCTTGGGTAACTGCCCGGGCTGCGGCCGCTGACCGCTGTCCTCCTTGGCCTTTTCCTGCTCGACGAGGCGCTGTTTCTCGGCTTGAGCTTCGGCCTTCCAATCCGAGTCGATCTGCAGTTTGGGGGCGGTGTCGTCTTGGCTCATGGGAATCCTGTGACTTGTACGATCTGAGAGATGAGCCAGTATACCGCCGGGAGTTGATACAATCGAGGCGACGGTCTACGGCCAAACCGTCAAGGGGAACGATCATGAGCCGAGCGCAGCCAATTACAAGGATAACGTTTGCCGGAGCGCTGGCGGTCGTCGGCGCGGTCGGGTGCAGTCAGATAATCATCCCCGCGCCTTCGGCCCGTCGGGTGAGTCTCGCCGACTTCGCGGGCCCGCCGATGAGCGAGTCGTCGTCGCCACAAACCAGTGACCCCGGCGAGGCTGATCAGGCCTCCGCCCAAACGCTCGGCAATGTCCCCTCGACATCGCTGGCTGATCAAGGCGCGGCCGATCTTGAGAACGGGTCGGGAACCTCCGGCGAATCATCGGCTGATCCCGATACGTTTTCCCGGCTCGAGCCGCGAACGGTGTTCGCGCTCATGCAGCCCGGTGATCGTGTCATTGTGGACAGCTTAGTGGGTGAAGTGAACGGTCGCCCCATCTTCGCCGACGAGTTCCTCGCACTTATAGAGGATCGTCTACTCCAAGAGGCAAAGCAGACGAAAGGCATCCAGCGTGTTCAAGCCTTCGAGTCAATCATCAGGCCAACCCTCCAGTTGGTGGTCAAGAACGAACTCATCCTCGCGGACGCTGAGTTTGCCCTCTCCGAGGATGAGCAACGCGGACTGTTTGCCTTCATGCGGAGTCTGAAGGAACGGGTCATCCGAGAAAAAGGGCGCGGCACCCGCTATGAAGCGGAACAGAAGCTGCGAGGTGAGGAAGGCGCGGGCGACATCGAGGAATACCTGGGGCGGCAACGTGACTTTATCCTCATCGACCAACTCCGGCGTCAGAGGATCGCGCCCCGCATCGTCATCTCCCAGCGGGATATCGAGCACGAGTATCAACGCCGCTATCAAGAGTTCAACCCACTGCCAGAAGTTACGCTTGCCAAAATCACGCTCTCGACGGAATCGCAAGCTGACCTCATCGACCAGGTGTCGCAACGACTCACTAGCGGCGAAGCGTTCGCCGCGATTGCCGAGGATTTGGGTCTACCCAACGGCGGGGTCTGGGACAGGTTCGATATGGGGTCGGGCGGCATCACCGATATCGAGGTGGCCGACACGGTCAAAGCACGGCTTGAGGGACTCGGCGAGGGCCAGACAACTGAACCGTTCGTGCAGGGCGATTCCACATACTGGCTGCACGTTCAGAAAGTCGAGCGTCGACCGGCCCGCAGCCTCTTCGAGCCGTCCGTGCAACGGCAATTGGCCGAACAGCTCCATCAGAGACGCAACAACGAGGAATGGGATCGCTACGTCCGCTCGTTGTTCGCCGAAGGAATCTACGACGAGTTGGAGGACATGGCGGACCGCCTGCTGGAGATCGCGCTTCAGCGCTACGCGAGATGATCAAGCTCCCGGCGCTCTTCCATGCTCGCCGCCGATCCTTGGGCGACAAGGGTGAGCGATTCGCCGCCCGCTGGCTGCGCCGGCACGGGTACCGCATCCTGCACCGCAAATACCGGATCGGCGACGATGAAGCCGACCTGATCGCGCTCGATCCCGATGGCCGCACGATCGTGATTGTCGAGGTCAAGACGCGATCGACCGACGAGCCGGCGCCGGAAGCCGGCATTGACCGCAAAAAACAGTTTCGGCTTGCCCGACTGGCGGCGAGGCTGGCCAAGCGGCCGTCGTTTCGCGATCGCCCGCTTCGGTTCGATGCGATCGGCGTCGTCTGGCCCGATCACGGCAAACCGCAGATCAAACACTTCGTTGCGGCATTCGATGCGCCGTTCTGAGATCCGCAGGTCTACCCCGCGTTTCCCAGATGACCCCGGTGTTCTTGAGGGGCCTTACACTCGAGCTCGGAAAGCTTGGCGGTGGAGTCGGGCGAAGGTCAACTGGGGAATGTCGGCTCATGAGCGAGACGAACGCTGACCGCCTCGATCTTCCCGACGAGATCGCCCGGCACTACGCCCCCGGCCAGGTGGCCGGCTCGGCACGCTCCATCACACCCTGCAGATTCGGGCCAGCATTGAGAGTGACGAGCTTTCTTGCTGCCGTAGTTATTGGTCAGCGGTGCGGCCTCGGTCCGGGAGCTGAATCGCGACAGTTGCTTGAGTGTCGGGGACGCTGCGCCGATAACGAATCAGGATCCTGATCACTCGCCTGACTTCGGCCAGGGGTGGTTGTTCAGCAGGGCCGTCAGCGAGCAGCAGGCCGGGCAGCTACTGCTGGACAACAAGCGATGGACGAGCGCCGCGTAATGACAGATTCCGACAACCGATGCTGCTCCGATTCCGCAGCAGTCACGCAGGCCTACGGATGAACACGACTTCGCAAGCGACAACCCGCGGGGATGCCTCACAAAGAGGCGTGGTCGACTCCCTCAAGGCCTTGAGCCGCGCCTGGCAAGCGTCCAAGCTCTACTCGCCGGATCACCCGGCAACCCGTGACGCGACGAACGCCGCGGCAACCCGACTGGCTTCGGCATTCGCCCAGTCCGATTCAATCACCATCGGGATCGGACATGGCCGCTTCCTGATCGATGACGACGCGGACAATTCTGAATCGCTGGCGCCCCTGGCTGAAGTGTTGCACGAGCTCGACATCGCAGCCATCGAATTTCAACGAGGCGCCGGCAGCGCGACCATGGCGGCCTTCCTCGAGACGCTGTTTCGTGCTCAACGGGAGCATATCCGCGGTGATGATCTCGTCGGCACGATCGAGCGCGCAACTCGGAAACGCATTCGGATCGTTCCGCTGCGCTACGACGGGCTGCGAATCGTCAAGGGCGAGCGGGCGTCGAAGGATCGAGATGCCGGCAAAGCGGGATCGTGGTCTGATCTGGTCCAATCGCTGCTTTCCGGATCAACTCAACAGGCGGGATGGGAGCCGGATCGCTTGGCTGCCCAACTCAACGCTCAGTTCGAACAAGCTCCGGACGACGTCATCGCCAGCGGGCGGGATCACTTGGAGGAATTGACCCAAACATTGGGCTCAATGAGCGAGGGGACACGGACAGAGTCCGTCGGGCGCCTCGGCACATTCCTCTCCGGGCTCAGCCCGAATCTGCGAACCGGATTGCTGACAGTCGATCCCGAGAATCCCGAGGCATCGCTCAACATGTTTGGTGAACTCGCGGAGGTCCTTCCCGTTGGAGAAGTGCTCGGCGCGCTGGAAAAGGTGGACCAATTCCAAGCCAAGCCGAGCCGGGAAATTCTGATGCTTTACAAGACGCTGGCGCGCCTTGCGGTGCCGGGTGGCGACGAGAACACTCGGATCACGCAGACCTTGAAGCACTGGCATGATGCCGGGACTGTGAGCAAAGATGTCGGCGAGGCGATGCAGGAGGCGCTCAACGAGGTCCTTGAGGCGAAAGGTTCGGAGAGCTTCAGCCCAGAAGCATACAAGGCGCAACTCGCCCACGTCACAGAGGGCGGCCGATCAACAGTCTCTGCGGCGCAAGACATGGCATCCTTTGATGCCGATGAGATACAGGCCCACGCCGTCGCGGTCGCAGTGCAGCTCGCGCGGGATTTCGAAGGCGACGAAGGGGGCCGAACTGATTGCGTCGGGGTTCTGGGATACCTTTCTGTTATGACGCCCGATCTTCTGCAGCGCGGGCGGGCGGACCTCGTCCTGGAGTCCGCACGCGTGGCACAGCATCTGGTGACTTCCCTGGAGGATTGTGAGACTCGAAAGGCGGCCAAGGTATTTCTTGAAGGGTTCCAGGGATCGGAACGAATCGATTGCATTCTCCGATGCGCCGTCGGCGGCGACCGCGCCAATCGCGACGCCCTGACGCTCTTGAAACTTGGAGGAGCGCCGGCGAAGCGCCGGATGATCGCAGCGCTAACCTCGGCGGCGCCTGATTCTGCAAAGGCGCTGTTCCAAGAACTCGTCGACCCGGCAGACCGCCAACTGTGCTTCGAGATCGCCCGCAAGCTCGCCGCTCAGGACCTCGAGTCGCTGCAGCGCACGGTGTCGACGGTGCAGTCGCTTCCCGGGGAGCTGAGTGCTCCCGTGCTGTGCGGCATGATGCATTTGCTGCTTGATCCTCCTCGTGTCAAACACGCCGCTCGTGCGAGATGGCTCGCCGGAATCCTCTCCAAGATGGGTGACGAGCCGGATGTCCGACCGGTGTTGAAACGCTGGCGTTTTTCGTTGACTCGACTGCTTAGCGTCCTGGCCGGCCGACCCGCGAAAACTCAGGGGCCTTCGGATGCTTGACCTCATCGACCAGGCAATGTGTTCATTGCAAGCGGCGCTCTTTGGGCGGGACGTGTATTCCCGCGAGCATCCGGCCGTCAGTGGGCACATGAAGTCTGCCCACGATCATCTCACGAAGGCGTTGCATAA
>JACZXL010000032.1 GCA_022571635.1 Planctomycetota bacterium | reverse complement strand
GAGGCAAGCGCATCGTCGTCGTCGGCGAAACGATCATCGACACGTATGTGATGTGTGATCGGCCTGAGGTGGCCGGCGAAGCACCGTTGCTGACGTTGCGACCGATTGAGTACCGAAGCTTCGACGGCGGTGCGGCAATCATCGCGAAACATCTGGCGGCAATGGGCGCTCGGCCGACGATGATCACTGCTCTGCCTCGTACACCTGAAGCGGCTGCACTGCAACAACGACTGACCCGGCTCAGCATCGAGACACAATGGATCGAACACGCCGGACGATTGATCGAGAAACAACGGTTCAATGTCGGGTCAACGAAGGTCATGAAGGTGGACCTCGGTGATCCGATCACCCTCGACGCTGCCGGCCAGATTCGACTCAAACGTATGGTTCAGGACGCAGCGAAGCAGGCGGACGCGGTGATCATCGCTGACTTCGGATTGGGTCTGTTTACCGACGCCTTCATGACCGAAATCTGTGAACTCCTGCGCCCATGCACGGACTTGCTCGTGGGGGACGTCAGTGGACGACGGTCGAACCTGCGGTCGATGCACGGCCTGGATCTGATTTGCCCAAGTGAGTTGGAAATCCGCGAAGCGCTGCACGACTATGACGAGGGTCTGACCGCGGTGGTCTGGCGGCTGTTGTACGAAACCAGCGCGCAATCGGCGATTGTTACGCTCGGCGGCGACGGATTGATCGCGTTTGATCGTGCTGCCGGCGCTGCGGCGAGTCGGGACGATTGGCAGACACGGCTCACCGCCGAGCACGTTCCAGCGTTGGTACCCAATGCGATCGACCAACTGGGCTGCGGCGATGCGCTGCTGGCGGCGGCAACCCTCACGCGAGTCTGTGGCGGTTCGCTGACCCTCGCGGCGCTGCTCGGCGCTGTGGCCGCCGCCGCGCAATCGCAGCAGCTCGGCAATGCGGTCATCGGCGCTGTTGATCTGCGCAAGGGGATACGTCGGCTCTGCGAGGCGCAACTTACCTACGCCGCTCAGGGTGAAGCCGAACTCGTGTGCTTGCCTCGTGATCAGCTACATCTTACCAACACATAATCGCCCGGACCGACTGGCCAAGTCGCTAACCTGCATCGGACGACTGCGCGCTGATGACCATGCGGCGGCTGGCGGCGCCGAAGTCATCATCGTCGATAATGCCTCCGACTCGCCTACAGCTATCCCTGCTCGGCTCGATAATGGCTTGCTCGTTCACACAATTCACCTGTCAGCCAATCTCGGCGCCGCGGCGCGGAACGTTGCCGCTGAGCAAGCGCGAGGCGACTGGCTCATCATGCTTGACGATGATTCCTATCCGCTCGATGCGAACTTCATACATGTCCTCAACGAAGCGCCGCAAGACATAGCGGCGATAGGCGCTGACATCGTGCTTCCAAACGGTCGCCGTGAAGCGGGCGGATTACCCGAGGTGTTCGTTGGTTGTGGCGCCGCGATCCGCCGACAAGCCTTCCTTGATACGGGCGGGTACGACCCGACCTTCCATTACTACGCCGAGGAATATGACCTCTGCGCCAAGCTCTTGTTGGCCGGCCATCGTATTGTTCACGACGACCGCTTCCGCGTGCAGCACGAAAAGGTCTCCGCCGGGCGGGATATGAATGTCATCCTCAAGTATCTCGTGCGGAACAACGGCTGGATCGTCCAGCGCTACGCGCCCCCGGAACAACGAATCACAATGCTTCACGAGACGATTGTTCGTTACGGACGCATCGCTGAGCTTGAATCGGCCCAAGCGGGCTATCTAGAAGGTCTGACGGAACTGTTTGGGACACTTCAAGAGCAACCACAAAGGCAAATGCCCCCGTCATTGTTCGATCGTTTCACGGGTCTGGCTCATGCTCGTCACACGCTCGCCGAGTCACCACACGTCGCCGAGGGCACGCGCGTCGCGTTGGTTGACCAAGGTAAGAACGGCTGGGCTGTAAAACAGGCCCTGCGCGAAGTCGGGGCAACGATCGTCGATGAACAATCGGACGCCAAACTGTTCGTCATCGGCACCCTCTCGCCGGGCCCGATGCTCGATGCCTACGAGCGTCGATCCAGGCGCGGCGAGCCGGTCCTCGCGGCCTGGTCACCGCAACACATATCCGAGGACGTCGCAACCTACCCCCCGGAGCCGGCCAACGTCGGCGTAAGCAGCTCGGCCAGCTCGTCGTAGCCGAAGAATCGAAGCGCCTCCGCAGAGCATTGCTCGGCTAGTTCACGTTGCTGGTGCAACCTCATCGGCTCGTGCCCATCATCGCCTTCCCATCGGCGCAGACTGTTTGTGTGCGGCCGTTGGTGTTCGAGCGTCTTCTCATCGCCATATCCCGGCCGCGGGTCGGCGTGCGAACCGTAGTTGATCATTGCCGCGTCAAACGACGTGCCGAGGAACTCGCAGAGCAGGGTACAGGCCGCTTTGGGATCGTCGCACAGTAGTTCATAGTGAACAACGTGGCATCGATCCGGGTGTCTCTGAGCAAATTCATATTGATTACGGAAACTTCTCGCCGTGCCGGGAATCACTTGTTCGATAGGCTGGGTCGCCACTTTCTCCCATGTCCGCACGGACCACACGGTGCCTCGGGGATCGCGGGTAAGGATGATGAATTTCGCATCCGGAAAAATCTCGGGCAATTGATCGGCGATCTTCATGTCCATCGGCGTCTTGTCTATGACGCATATACCATCCGCAGACAGCAATGGGCTGTAGAGCTCGGATGCATATGCGCGACATGCCTCGACAAAGGTCGGCCGATCGGTCACGGTTTGCATGGCGACCGCAGCCTGACGCACATTATACTGCGGTGACTCACCCTCACCGTTCCAAAGATTCAATAGCGGCAGAAGAAACCACGTTTCCGGCGGACTGGTCAGTCTCGGATGGCCATCCAACATCTTGCGCAAGAGCGTGAAGCCGCTGCGCATCGGTGCGAGGATAAACGCCACCCGATCCCCCGTCGGGCTGACTCGATTGGCGCTGATACGAATTTTTGCGGGTTTGCCGACGGTTCGACCGCGCTGCGCCCAATACTGCGAAACCAGATCTAATACCCCTTCCATTCGACTGGCCCAGGTGTGGTCGCGCAACGTACGCGCTCGGCCTGCTTCTGCGAGCTCTTCCACTCGACTGCGGGCCGAGAGCGCTTCGGTAAGTTGTTGCCTTGCCTCGCCCGGGGTCTTGAAGACAAGGATTTCCTTCCCGTCCTCAAACAGCTCATCGATGCCTCCGCGAAAGGCCTGTAGGCACGCGGCGCCGCAGGCGGTGATCTCGAACACCTTCGAGTTCACGCCGATGTCGTCCTGCCAGCGCATGACATTCAGCGCGAACCTTCCCTTCGCGTAGACCTCAGATTGTCGCTCGTACTCGACGAATCCGCTCGCATCGCCTTCGATTCCCCACGCGTTATACGACTGCTGGCCCAAACGCAGACAGTTGAAGTGACGAGAAAGATAGGCGACCATGAACGGCCGCTCCCATTTCTCGATCTGACGGATCGTGTCGGTAACTTTCACATAAAGGGCCAGATCTTTGATGAGCGCGTCCGCCGCCACGGCGAGAGCTACATCATGTTGCACCGCCCGCTGTAGATGCACCAACGCCGGGCTATGGCGATCGGCTAACCGCGCTTCCACCATCGCATCCAACAGCTTCCGCATCGGTTCACGAACCGATCCATCAACCGACTGAACCAGCGCATCCAGCTTGGGGCGCAGACTCATCGCGACATCTTTGCGGATCCGATCAACATCCGGATCATCCTGTTCCAACTCTTGTAACATCACCTCAGTCGGCGCGGGATCACCCGGGCCGGAGACGAACACAAGGTCGTATTCCTTAGGAATCTCCGGACGAGGCAGGAAGAGCCTCGGATTCACGCCGTTCGGCGAAGGAATCACGTTCTTGAATCCCATCAACGACGCCATCTCGCTGCCTGTGCCCGGATTGTTGATGTAGTGAAACTGATGCGCACCGCGGTACAGGCCATTGGCAATGTTCTTGATCTCTTTGCCGCCGTGGTACCAATGCGGCGCATCCCACCAGTAATGCAAGTGCGGATGACCATGGTCATCCAGGAAAGAGACCGTCGATCCGTCCGCCTGGAGATACAACGGAAGCGACAACGTTGCCCCGGACCACATCGCCATCGACAGGTCGATGCCGTTGGTCTCGATGAGACTCAGCACGATCTTGCCTAACGGCTCAATGGCGCGCTCCACATGCTCACCCATCGCCTCAAGCACAGCGATATATGGCTCAAGCTCGAACTGCAACACCTCGTGCCCAAGCTCGCCAATGCTCTGGACAATGTCCAGAAAGAACCGACGCGAGTTTGTTCCCGGCGGAGTGAATGCCAGTATCTTCATTGACTTGCTCCCTCAGCGAACCGCTGAATCACGCGACAGCGACGGCGAGCATTTCCTCGATCATGTTGGGAATCGATCGTGTAATCGACCAATCAGGAAAGTGGGCTTTGAGTTTGCGAAGATCGCTGATGTAGCAGATGTGGTCGCCGCGACGAGGATCATCGCGGTAGGTCCAATTGATTCGGCTACCCGTGATCTGCTCGATCATATCGATACATTCGAGGATGCTTGCGCTGTTGCTGCGTCCGCCGCCGAGGTTGTACACCTCGCCGCACCGTGGATTGTTATAGAACGCATCGAAGGCTGCGATGACATCGGCGCTATGAATCTGATCGCGCACCTGCTTGCCCTTGTAACCGAAGATCGTGTACGGCTCATCGCACTGTGCGACCTTCACGAGGTACGAGAGAAACCCGTGCAACTGAACGGCACTATGGTTCGGGCCGGTCAGGCACCCGCCGCGGAACACGCCGACCTTCATGTCGAAGTATCGGCCGTACTCCTGGGCCATGACATCCGCCGCGGTCTTGGACGCCCCAAAGAGACTGTGCAGCGATTGATCGATGCTGAAGTCTTCGGAGATCCCGTGCTCGTAGGCAGGATCGGCGTAGTCGTACCGTTTTTCGAGCTCGACAAGCGGGATTCGATTCGGCCCGTCGCCATAGACCTTGTTCGTGCTCATGAAGATGAACACCGCTTCGGGGCAATGGCGACGCGTGGCCTCCAGCAGGTTCAGGGTTCCCACCGCATTCGTGTCGAAATCGTCGAAGGGGATCGACGCCGCAAGATCATGTGACGGCTGGGCGGCGCAGTGGATAATCAGATCAAACCGCATCGACTTGAACAGCCCAAGGATCCCCGGGCGGTCGCGTATGTCCAGATCGTGATGAACCAGATTGGGAACCTCGCTCTGGAGTCGCTTGAGGTTCCGCGTCGTATCGCCGGGGGGGCCGAAGATGGTTATTGTCGATCCCGTGTACGGTCCCGCCTCGTGAGCCGTAGTAGACGACGGCTTCCGATCCGATCAGGCCACTGCTCCCGGTGATGAGGACGAACATAGCTGAGTTGGAGTTCCAAATGAGATGGGCGCCGCTTCCGATTTCAGCCGTCCACAAGCACCGCTCGGCCGTAGGATCATCGGCATGAGCTTCTGAACGCTTGAAGTATTCGACTCGGGATGGCGGTACCGGCTCGTGCCCGAGGCGTGCGGTATTGGGCGTCCCTGCAAGGATCGGCCGCTTCATTTACCATAGGGTGGGGCTGCGGCGCCGCTACTGGCGTAATCACGCTGCTGCCCCGCCGTCGCCAACATAAGGACACATCACCTGTGAGCCATCCTCTTTACCAGCAACATCGCCAGACGCTTGAGCGGGCAGTCTCGGCCATCGCAGACCGCACCTTCTGGAGCGCGTACCCTGAGGTCCCCAGCGGCAAAATCTACGGTGAGACGGCCAAAGCCGACGGCCAGACCGCTTTCGACGCCCGGCTCAACAAGCCCTTTGCCATCGATCAGCCGGGCGAGAGTGGCTCCGTCGGCGAAGAAATCTCGCCGTTCGGGCCGAAGCTCGGCATCACCTATCCCAGAATTGATCTGGACATCCTCGTGCCGGCTGCCTTGTCCGCTATGGACTCGTGGAAACGGGCGAGCATCGAAGACCGCGGCGGCATCTGCCTGGAAATACTGAACCGAATCAATCAGCACAGTTTCGAGATGGCCTTGGCGATCATGCACACGACCGGACAGGCGTACATGATGGCTTTCCAGGCCGGTGGACCGCACGCTCAGGATCGCGGTCTGGAAGCGATCGCGTATGCCTACCAGGCGATGACCAGCGTGCCCGAGCATGTCAAATGGAGCAAGAAGGTCTCGAAGACGGACACGGTCGTGCTCGACAAGACCTACCGCATCGTGCCCCGCGGCGTAGCGGTTGTCATCGGCTGCTCGACCTTCCCGACCTGGAACAGCTACCCCGGACTGTTTGCGAGCCTCGTCACGGGCAACGCCGTCGTCGTCAAGCCGCATCCCGGCGCCGTGCTGCCTTTGGCGATCACTGTTGAGATCGCGCGCGGTGTTCTAAGCGAACAAGGCTTTGATCCCAATCTTGTCACCTTGGCCGCCGACAGTTCCGACGCCCCGATCACGAAGGAGCTTGTGACGCGCCCTGAAGTGCGAATCGTCGATTACACAGGCTCAAGTGCGTTCGGGGATTGGGTTGAGCAGAACACACCGCAGGCGGTCGTCTACACCGAGAAGGCGGGCGTGAACTCGATCATCATCGACAGCATCGACGACCTGCGGGCGGTGACCGGAAACATCGCCTTCACGCTCAGCCTTTATTCGGGGCAGATGTGTACGACCAGCCAGAACATCTTCATTCCCAAGGATGGGATCGAAACCGGCCAAGGTCCGATGAGCTTCGATGATGTTGCCGGCGCGATTGTCAAAGCCGTTGATTGGCTGCTGGGCGATGCGAAGCGCGGTGCTGAGCTTCTCGGTGCGATCCAGAATGAGGGCACGATACAGCGCATCGATCAGGCGAAATCGGATGGCGGTACCGTGCTGCGGGAGTCCACGCCGGTCGTAAACGAGATGTTCCCTGAAGCGCGTGTGCGCAGCCCGCTCATCCTCAAGGTTGACGCCTCGCAGCAAGACCTTTACATGCGAGAGATGTTCGGCCCGATCGTATATATCGTCGAGACGGCCGACACCGACCAGAGTATCGAACTGGCGGCCAAGGCGGCGCGTGAACTCGGGGCCATAACCTGCTCCGTTTATTCAACGAACCAGGAGGTCTTGGCCAAGGCCCAGGACGCCTCGGCCGATGCAGGCGTGGCGCTGTCGTGCAATCTCACGGGACAAATCTGGGTAAATCAATCGTCCGCATTCAGCGACTTCCACGTCTCGGGCGCGAATCCCGCAGGAAACGCTACGCTTTCCGATGCGGCGTTCGTTGTGAATCGTTTCCGCGTGGTGCAAAGTCGCGTAATGGTACCGGTCGAGGCTGAAGCGCATGCCAGCCTATGAGTTCGAGGGCATTCGACCCGTCGTCGATCCGACTGCGTATGTGCATCCCACGGCCGTGCTCATCGGCGACGTGATCATCGGACCGCGCTGTCTGATCGGCCCGGGCGCATCGCTTCGCGGCGACCTCGGCCGATTGATCGTCAAGGACGGTGCGAACGTCCAGGACAACTGCGTCCTACATTGTTTCCCGGGCAAAGACGTCACGATCGAGGCCGATGGTCACATCGGACACGGCTCAGTGCTGCACGGCTGCACGATCAAGCGCAACGCTTTGGTCGGCATGAATGCGGTCATCATGGACGACGCCGTGATTGGCGAGGACAGCTTTGTGGCCGCGATGGCGTTTGTAAAGGCCGGCACAGAAGTGCCGCCGCGCACGCTTGTCGCCGGAATCCCCGCCAAGATAATGCGCGAGCTGACGGATGATGAGATCGCCTGGAAATCGGTCGGCACCGGACACTACCAGCATCTTGCCCAGCGCTATCTGGCCACCAGCGCTGAGGTCGATCCGCTTACCAAGGTCGAACCAAACCGAAAGCGCGTGCCCGAGCTCGTCTACAAACCGAAGCACGAGCAGAGATGACCCGTTCTGGTCTCCGGCCTCATTCGTCGCGCCAAGGTCGGCCGTCACGGTACATCATCAGCCGCTGTTCGATCTCCTGTTTCAGTTGGTCAAGCTGCATTGCGTCTGCGGTTTGTTGCGCCCGCCGGGCCGTGGCGACTGCATCATCAAAGCGCCCCACTTCGGCGTAGGCCATAGCAAGAATATCGAGCGTATAGGGGTCCTGTCCGGACAGGAGCGCATTGAGCTGTTCCGTCCGAGCCACCGCCTCGATACCGTTGCGCACCGAGTCGTCCGGGCAGGTCGCCAGGAACCGAGCCAGATTTCGTGCTGTGGCGAACTGGTCTTTCACTTCGCCCGCAACACGCACCGCCATCCGATAGTGCGCCTCAGCGTCACGGTAACGACCGACATCGCGATAATGATTCCCCAGGAATCCGTGGGCCGTGACGTTGTCCGGATCAAGGTGCAGAACGTTCTGAAAATGATCGGCCGCGTCCGGGTGTCGGCCTTGACCGACCGCCAGCACCGCAAGACGAAAATAAGCATCCAACTCCCGCGGGTCGGCCTCGACGGCTCGACCGAAGTAACCCACCGCTTCGTCGATGCGGTCGAGCTTCTCCAACAGCACGCCGATTCGATAGAGATCCTGACCGCGAGGCCGGCCGAACTCGACCACCGTTTGCTCGTTGGCGATGCGCATGTGGTGCAGCGCCTCGTCGAATCGACCCTCCATTTGCAGGGTCAGGGCGATGTTCGCCCAGGCACGGTGATGATTCGGTTTGGCCGCGATGGCCGCCTCGAAGTGATCGATCGCCGCCTCGAGGTTTCCCGCCCGCCGTTCGATCAATCCGAGGTTATTCTGGGCAAGCCACGCGGCGGGATTGCGGTCAACCGTCCATCGCCACAGCGTCTGGTTGTCTTGGTACATCAACCCTTGCCGCCACGTGAGTAGCGACAGCACCGCCAACACACCGACCGCAAGTCCGAATCGTACGGCCCTGCGTCGAATCAGGAGCGTGGCGCAGCCGACGACAAGTGCGATGATTCCCAGACTCGCCAGATAGTTGAAATGATCAGCGACGAAGGAGAATCGGTGCGGGTAAACGTTGATGAAGCCCAAGGCCGGAAGGATGGTTCCCGCGTAGAACGCCAACGCGACCGCCGGGCCGCGCCTTGAGCGCACGAACAATACGACCGCAGCCGCCGCGATCACCCCCACCACCGCCACTGACCAGTAAGTCGCCGCGCTGCTTGAATCGATGATCCACCGCGGGTAGATGAAAATCAGCGGCCCCGGCCACAACATTTTCCACGGGTAAAACAGCAGCGCCTTGGACGCGATAAGGCAGCGCTCGACGACGCTGAAATCAAAATCGACTCCGACCGCCCCGACGTTGTGCTGTTCCAACCGCGCCGTGTTCAGGGCCATGATCAGGCCGAGAACGAACATCGGCGTCAACGCGGCCATGCGCCACAGCGTCACCGGCACACGTCGATAGAGCATCAACAGAACCAACGCCGCCGGAAGTGAACACGTCACCGACTTGCTCAGCAGCGCCAGCGTGAACAGCACGAGGCTCGATACGTACCAACCCACCGCCGCCCCGACATGTCGCACTCGGTCGCCCCCGCCGAGCCGAGGGTCACATTGCAAGTATCCCAGCATCGCCAGCAGATAGAACATCGCCGAAAGCACGTTCTTGCGCTCGGTGATCCACGCGACTGACTCGACATGAACGGGGTGAAGGGCGAAGATCGCGGCGATCATCCATGCGCCGCGCACCTTGAGCCGCGCGAACACCGCCCATACGAGTAGCGCGTTGATAATGTGCCCGGTGAGGTTGATCAAGTGGTAGCCGAGCGGTTTCAGCTCCCACAATTGATACTCCATCCAAAAGGTCGTAAAGACGACCGGGTAGTATTGCTTGGTATAGCCCGGCACCCACAGATGTTTCAGGCCGTCCAGATCGTGCAGAAGCACGTTGTCGGTAACGTAGTTGTCGTCATCCCAGATGAAGCCGCCGTTGACCGCAGGAAGATATGCGATGGCGGTGACCACAACGATGATCGCGGCCAAGAGCACAAGGCGGCGCCGAGGTCGGTCGGCTTGATCGAGCGCGTTGACGTTCCTTGGGGACGGCATATCGGCCGACATTGTGCCACGAAACGGCGGCGTCAGCCTCACGACGGCTCAGTCGGCCCGGTCGCCTCGACCTGGGCGGCCGCTTCGCTGATCAGTTCGCTCATCGTGGGATGAGGATGGATGGACAGGGCGAGGTCGGCGGTGACCGCTCCCATTTCCACCGCCAACACGCCATGGGCGATCATCTCAGCCGCGCCGGCCCCGACGATCCCGACCCCGAGCACGAGCTTCGTAGCGGGGTCGTAGACGAGCTTGGTCATCCCGTCGCAGCGCCCCAAGCTCACGGCGCGCCCGGAAGCGCCCCAGGGAATCCTGACCGTCTTATGCGCGATCCCCTGATCGGCGGCCTGTGTTTCAGTCAAACCGCACCACGCAACTTGTGGATCGGTGAACACGACAAACGGAACGGCGCGCGGATCAAAGATGCTGCCCCAACCGGCAGCGACCTCCGCCGCGACGCGCCCCTGGTGAATCGCCTTGTCCGCCAGCAGCGGCTCGCCTGTAACATCACCGACGGCGAGAATACGCGCGTTACTCGATCGAAGCTGATCGTTGATTCGAACATATCCCGCATCATCCACCTCAACTCGAGCTTTGGCGAGATCTAAGGCGGCGGTGTTGGGACGATGGCCGATGGCGACAAGCACGCGCTCGAACACGGCCGACGACGGCGCTTCGGCGCTCTGGAATGTCGCTTCGATGCCCGTATCAACTTCGCGCAGGTCAGTGATCGGAGCGTTCAAGCGAACATCCTCAAGGATTTCTCCAAGACACTTGGCCAAGGGGCGCACGAGATCAGGATCGGCCTCAGGCAACAAGCGGTCGAACTGGGCCGCCAAAGTCACCTTGCTGCCCAGCGCCGCGTAGACACTCGCCAACTCCAGCGCAATGTATCCGCCGCCGATCACCAACAATGTCGCGGGAATCTCGTCAAATTCCAGAGCCGCGGCCGCATCCATCATTCGCGGCGAATCGAGCCAACCGCCGGCCGGTGGCAACGGGCTGGCGCCGGTGGCGATGACGGCGCGCTTGAAGCGGATGCGCGAGCCGGAGCCGTTGTGGATGCTCAGTTGCCGCTGATCCTCGAATCGCGCTTTTCCTTTGAGAACTTCCACGCCGCGCTTCTTGGCGATCTCGCCCAGGCCCGAGGCCAGCGTGTCGATGGTTTGGCTCACCCACTGCCGGATTTTGCCGAGATCGACGCGGGGCTTGTCGAAATGAACGCCGAACTTTGCGGCGCGCTCCGCCAGGCGGATCGTCTCGCTGATGCTGAGCATTGTCTTGGAGGGGATACAGCCGTGGTGAAGGCAGACGCCTCCCAGAGCGCCTTTCGTATCGACGATGATGGTCTCGATCCCAAGTTCAGCCGCACGAAAGGCCGCGCTGTACCCGCCCGGCCCACCGCCAATAACGACCAGATCCGTTTCCTGGGTGAATTCACCGACAACCATGCTCTCAGTTATAGGCAGTCAGTACCAAAGGTACAAAGCACGGTCGCCCCAGCAACGTTTAGCGGCGGGCCTCCGGACCGCGCGTTGCGGTTCCACACGCAAACGCCGCCTTTATAGCAGCAACTGCGCCGGGTTCTCCAGCGACCGGATGATATCCTGCTGGAAGGCAACCTCCGACCCGCCGTCGATGATGCGGTGATCAAACGAAATACTCACCGGCAGGATCAGTCGCGGCAGAACCTTCCCATCAACCACCCATGCCCGCCATCTCGTTCGACCCAGGGCCATGACGGCAACTTGCGGCGGGTTGATGATCGGCGTGGAGAAACGACTGCCGCCCATCGCGCCGGCATTGGAGACCGTGAACGTGCCGCCGCGCAGATCGTTGACGGCGAAGCTCGCGGTGCGCGCCTTCTCGGCCAACTCGTGAAGGGCCCCGTTGATCTGCGCCACGCCCATCTGATCGATGTCTCGTATCACCGGCGCGACGAGCCCCCGCTCAGTGTGAACGCCGACGGCGATGTTGATATATCGTTTGTAGATAATCTGGCCGGCGTCTTCGTCAAAGCTCGCGTTGAAGATGGGGTGCCGGCGTAACGCCAATCCCGTTGCGCAAAGCACGAACGGCAGCAGGGTCAATTTCCCCACCGAGCTGTCGATGCTGTCATGGGTGCGCCGCAACTCGTCGAGCAGGGTGACATCAGCTTCGTCGGTGTCAGTCACATGCGGGATCGTCCGGCAAGACTTGGCCATATTCGCCGCGATCGTCTTGCGGGCCTGTGTCAGCGGATGACGGCGGATCGGTCCGTATTGATCGTGATCGGCCGTGCCCGGCGGTTCGGGCATGGGCTGGGCCGCAGCTGTTGGTCTTTTTGGTATTGAAGGAACCACAGGTACGCTCACCGCTGTGACGTTGATAGGCGGGGCTGGTGTGGTAGGCACACCGCTCTTCGCTTGCTCAACATCAGCGCGCAATACGCGCCCGCCCGGGCCGGAACCTTCGATTGTGTTGAGGTCAACGCCCAATGTGCGCGCGAGTTTTCGCACCGCGGGGGAAGCGGGTTTGGTTTTTCCGGGGGTTCCGGCGGCGGCGGCGCGCTTGGTGACGGTTGTACCAAGGGAGGGCCGGGGGGAGGGGGAGCTGGAGCGCGAAGCCGCAAGCGGTTGGGTGGGAGTAGTGGTTGGTGATGCGGTCGTGTCGAACGTCACCATCACGTCGCCGACGTTGACAATCTGCTGCTCGGAGATATGAAGTTTCTCGACCACACCGGAATATGGCGACGGAATGACGACCGCCGCCTTATCCGTTTCCACTTCCATCAACGGCTGATCTTCAGCAATGCGATCACCCTCGGCAATCATCAGGCGCACAATTTGGCCTTCTTTGACGCCTTCGCCGAGATCGGGAAGTTTGAAGTCCATCATCATTTCCGCGGATCGCTTCTTGTGCGTCAACAACTACTCGTACGCAAGCGTCTGCTGCACCGCTTCGACGATCGTATCCGGATCGGGTAGATAATGCTGCTCGACTTGGAAGTACGGGAAATGGATGTCGTAGCCGGTGATGCGCTTGATCGGCGCTTCGAGGTGCTCAAAGGCATGTTCGTTGAGTCGCGCGATGATTTCCGCCGCCACCCCGCAGGTGCGCGGACCTTCGTGGACGATCACGCATCGGCCGGTCTTGGAGACGGAATCGACGAGCGTTTGCGTATCCATCGGCGAAATCGACAACAGATCGATCACCTCGGCGTTGACTTGATGCAAATCAACGAGATCCTCGGTCGCTTCCAGTGTCGGCCGCATCATCGCGCCGTAAGCGATCAACGTGATGTCGGAGCCTTCTCGCACCACCTGCGCCTTGCCGATTTCCAAGCTCTCCGGTTCCTCCGGCACATCTTCACGAAACGCACGGTATACCGCTTTCGGTTCGTAAAAGATGACCGGATCAGGATCGTTGATCGCAGCGTGAAGCAGTGACCGTGCATTTCGCGGTCCGGAGGGGATAACGACTTTGAGCCCGGGCGTGTGCGCCCAATAGGCTTCGCGCGATTCCGAATGGTGTTCGACGGCGCGAATCCCGCCGCCGTAGGGTGTCCGAAGGACCATGGGCACGGGGAAGCGGCCGCGCGACCGATTGCGCATCCGTGCCATGTTCTGCTCGATCTGATCGAACGCCTGCATCATGAACCCGGAGAACTGAATCTCCGCGACGGGCTTGAGTCCGTAGATCGCCATGCCCACGGCAGCGCCGATGATGCCGTTCTCGGCCAGCGGCGTGTCGATAACACGATCCTCGCCGTACTTTTCAAGCAGCCCTTTGGTGATGCGGAACACACCGCCGTTGACGCCGATGTCTTCGCCTATCACACAGACGGCGTCGTCGGCCGCCATGCTCTGGTCGAGCGCGAGGTTCAATGATTCAGCCATGGTCATCTGCGGCATGATGAGAATCCAGAGGCACTAGGCATTAGGGTCGTGATGCGAGTTATTCTTTCCCCTAATGCCTAATGCCAAGTGCCTAGTGCCCTTCTTCATTCTTCCGATCCAACTTCGATAAATACTCGCGCTTCTGGTCTTCGAGCTCCGGCGAGAGCTTCTCGTACATGGAATCAAACACCTCGCGCGGGTTGGCGGTCGCACGCCCTCGGAATCGTTCTCTCCCCTCGATCACTTCTTGCTCACATTCGGCGGCCGTCCGCTCGATCGCGGCCTCATCAAGGAGGTTCTTATTCTTCAGGTAGATCTCGAACCTCGCCAGCGGACATCGCGTCTTCCAATACTCGACCTCTTCTTCGTTTCGATACACCTTTGGATCGTCGGCGGTGGTATGCAGGCTCATGCGATAGGTGACGGCTTCGAGCAGCGTCGGCCCTTCGCCCTTGCGGGCGCGTTCGACGGCATCGGTCGTCGCGACGATCATCGCCAGGACGTCATTGCCATCGACGCGCATGGAGGGGATGCCGTATCCGATGCTCCGCCCGGCCAAGTAGTCGGCGCCGGTTTGCCTTTGCACGGGCATCGAGATCGCATAGCCGTTGTTCTCGCAGACGAAAACGATCGGCGCCTTGTCGACCGCAGCGAAGTTGAATGACTCAGCCACGATCCCTTGCGAGAAAGCGCCGTCACCGAAGTTGGTCAGCACCACCGCATCTCGTCGTCTCGCCGCTTGATGCCCATCGCCACGCCCGTCGCCGTGGCCACGTGCGAGCCGATCACGATCGAGAACGGCAGATCGTTGACGCCGTCCGGAATCTCAAAGCCCTCGGAGAATCCATCCCACAAGAGCATCAGTCCCTCGATCGTCCAGCCGCGCCACAGCTGCGCTCCGAACGAGCGATACGACGGAGCAAACCAATCCTTTTTCGTCAGCGGATAGATCTGCCCAATCTGCGTGGCCTCTTGTCCCATCCCCGGCGCGAAGGTGCCCATCTCGCCCTGGCGCTGCATGGTCAACATGCGCGTGTCCAGCTTGCGGGTCAGCACCATCGCCCGATAGATCCGCAGCAGCTCGGCCGGCTCGAGGTTCGGCTCATGCGACGGGTCGCTGATCTCGCCCTTCTCGTTGAGAATCTGAAGATTCGGGATCTCGCCGAGGGCGATCGTCGGCGTGCTGATGTCTTTGCGAGGTTTGGGCGGCGTGATCTTCGGTCTCCGTGGTATGTGCGAACTCTTCACGGCAAGCTCAGGAGCGCTGGGCGTCACCTTCGTCCGGTCGTGAAGCGTTTCTTTGGACATGATTCGGTGCGTCCCATCGTTGGTGAGACTCGCGCGGGCCCGGATCGGACCGAAGCACCGCTCAAAAAGCCGGCCGGTTTATCGTAGCGACAACCGCCTGTTCCCTCCAGTTGACCGCGATCGGCCCGGACGTCCCATTACACCCGTTTCATATGTTCAAACGAGTTTTTGCATGCTTCGCAGTAGTAGATCATTCGGCACCGCGTCGGGCCGAACTGGCTGTCCAGTCGCGTCTCGTTCGAGCCGCAGAACGGGCAGGCGATGGCGGAGGTGCGAAGCTCGACCGTTGAGCCGTGACCGGGCACGTCCAGCTTGGAGCCATGTTCGGGAACCGTCACGCCGTGCGCCGCCAGGGATTGGCGACCTTCGTCGCTGATGCGATCAACCGACCACGGCGGATCGTAGATGAACCGCACCGAGACTTCGCCTACGCCCTCGACCGCCCCCACCTTCGTCCTGATCTCGGTCTCGATCATCGGCAACGCAGGGCAACCGACGAACGTAGGAAGGATATCGATCGACACCACCGCGCTGTCGCCGTTCGTTTCAATCCGAACATCTTCCACCAACCCCAGATCGACGATGCTGATCGGCATCTCCGGATCGGGTATCTCCCGCAACACGTCCATGATGGCTTCGGTATCGATCATTGGTCAGAATATCATACGCCGCACACACGTTTAGCCGCGACCCAAAGGGGAGCGCGGGGACAAGGGCATCAAGGGCTCAAAGCTGATAGCTTCTTCTCACCATGCGACCCCGGGTTCGAGGCGATAGACCTCGCACATCTCATCGAGCAGGGATTTGAGGTGCTCGCTGTGGTGGCCGCGTCGACCGCCTTGTGCGCCTGCGTTTGGCGGTGATAGTTCTAGGGCAAGTCCGCCTTCGTGCGCGACGTGCTGAAGCACGTCGCGCCAAGCGTGGAACATGTCCGTTTCCGCTTGAGGGTACAGGCCTGCGGCAGTCAGCTCAGCTTCGCGGTCAACCGGTTCAAACAACATCGGCGCCATCGGCGATAGTTGATCGAGCGCCGTCTGCAAGCGTCGTTTCGACTCGTCGTTGCCGCGTCCGAGCCGAACGATCCATGCATCAACGTGATCCACGTGAACCTGCTCCTCCGCGGCCAGGCGCGAGGCGACATCGGCCAGGGGTTTATATGAAGAGTGTGACAGTGCGCGAAGCCGCAAGCGGTCGAAATGGTCGCAGAAGAACTGCCGGGCGATGGCGACGGCCCAGTCGAAATCATCGGGCAGCTCGACGATCTGGGCGCAGCGGTACTGGTCGACCGACCGGCCGTAGGCGAGCTCATCGGCCGTCTTGCCGACAAGCGGGCTGAGCAGCTCGTAGATCACCTGGGCGTGAGCGATCTCGTCCTGGGCCAGCGACGAGAAGGCGATGTCCTCTTCGAGGATCGGCCCAAGCCCCGTCCAATCACTGTTGCGGTGGCCGAGCATGAGCTTGTCATCGGCCACGGCCAGCAGCAGATCAATCATCGGCTGTTTCAGATTCTCAGGAAGGCTGTCCATATCGCGATAGTAAACTCAACAAACGACGCCCCCGGATACCAAGACCCCCGGATACCGACGCCCACGGATACCAATCCGTGGGTTCCGATCGTCAAAACATCTCCTTCAAGTCTTCCTTCTCATAATCATCGAGGTCGTTCTTGGCACGAATCTTTTCCCACTTCTCACGCACGCCCTTGGCGTAGCCGCGGGCGAGACGATACGTCTGATCTGTATACCGCCAAATGAGGTCCTTGTCGTATTCGGTCGCGGCGATCGCTTGCTTCGGCACGACCCAGATATTCACGCACGGTTGATCCTGTCCGTAGTGCTCGCGAGCAAACTGAAGCGCCATCTTGGCGTCGGCCGCATCAACACACCCGGCATAGATGTGCGGATCGCCCCGTTGGAGCTGTGTGAACACGGCGAAAGCCTCGAGGTCTCCCTCCTTGGGGGAAGTCATTTCACCGTTAGCGGCGGGTGGATGTTCTCTGATTTTGGACATCGTCATCAGTAGTGATCAGTTGTCAGTTGTCAGTTGTCAGTCCTAGGCGGCGGGCGGTAGGCCCACGCGGCCGTTCATGATCGCGCTGCGAACCCACCGGCCTTGCTCATACGAAAATCGGCGCAGACTAAGGCGTTGCTTGTTGCACGGGCCGCCGCCGCGAATCACACGGTAAAACTCCTCCCAGTCCGGATCGGTCACCGTCCAGTTCTCAGTCGATTCGTCGTAGTGTAAGTTGGGATCGAGTTGCTTTTCGATGACCATGCCGTCGTCGCTTTTCTTGACGACATGGATATTGAGACCAAGATCCTTGGCGGCAGGCACGAAGCGATTGATAAATCGTTGCCGTAGATCGTCGTTGGTCACTGTCTTCATGCGCCAGCGCATCGGCGGGAGGTTGCGGCAGTTGGGTTTGTCCGGCGGGCCGAAGAACATCAACGACGGATACCACCAGCGATCAAACGCGTCCTGGCACAAGTCCCGTTGCTGCGCCGTGCCGCTCATCAGCGTGAGCACCATGTCCTCGCCGCACTTGAAGTGGAATGCCTCCTCCATGTTGATCCGCTTCATGGTGCGCACGTACGGGCCGTAGGCGCCATCGGCGAGCGATTTCTGATTCATGATCGCCGCGCCGTCGATGAGCCACTGGATCATGGCGATGTCGCCCCAGGTCGGCGCGGGATAGTTGAACACGTTGTGATACTTCGTCACGCCGGTAATCAGATCGCGCAACATTTGATCGCGCGTCTTGCCGAGGTCCTGCGACACGCGATAGAGCATCTGGCCGTGGCCGACTTCGTCCTGGACCTTGGCCGTCAATGCGAGCTTGCGCCGCAGACTTGGGGCTCGTGTGATCCACTCGCCTTCGGGCAGCGCACCAATGATCTCGGAGTTGGCGTGATGCTCCGCCATCTTGAGCATGCCGGTGCGATAGGCCTGAGGCAGCCAATCGTCCGGCTCGATGAGTTGGCCGGCATCGATCTTCGCCTCGAACTCGGCGAGCTTCTCGGGATCCTCCTGCACGTTGTGATCGATGTGCATGCCTACGTTGGAGCTTCCAGACATGAATGGGACCCTTCAGAAATCGATTCAACACAGAGGCACAGAGGACACAGAGTAGGACAATAGGTGAAGTTATGAAGTTCGCTTCGCGGACAGTTTGTTGATCAAACGCAGCACTCGACCTCGATAACTGGCATGAGCAACATTTTGACCGCGCCACGCCAAGAGGCGCAGTAGTGATTCTTCATGCTTTGAAAATGCTGTCATTCGTCTTACCTCTGCGTTCTCTGCGTCTCTGCGGTGAATCTGCTTATTGTCTTTCAATAATCGTCGCGACGCCTTGGCCGACGCCGACGCACAGTGTAACAAGACCGTGCCCGGCGTTCGTCCGGTTCATCTCGTGAACCAGCGCCGTGACAAGCCGCGCTCCGGTGCAGCCGAGCGGATGGCCGATCGCGATCGCCCCTCCGTTGGGGTTCACCTTTGATTCGTCCAATTTGAGTTCTCGTATACATGCGACGGCTTGAGCGGCAAAGGCCTCATTGAGTTCAATGATATCAAGATCATCGAGTCCGAGTTTAGCTCGTGCCAATACTTTTTGCGTGGCTGGAATCGGCCCCAGGCCCATACACGCTGGATCAACGCCCGCCGTCGCCGATGGGCCGACGTAGCCCAGAGCTTCCAAACCCAGATTCTTGGCGAGATCAGCCTCGACCAGCAACACCGCGGCCGCCCCATCGTTGATCCCGGAGGAGTTGCCGGCCGTCACCGTGCCCTGGTCATCCTGCGCAAAGACCGGGCGCAACGATGCGAGTTTTTCGATCGTCGTATCCGGACGAGGATGTTCATCGGTGTCAACTGTGATCGGATCGCCCTTGCGCTGCGGAATCTCGACCGGCACGATTTGGGCCTCAAACTTGCACGATGCCTTCGCAGCCGCCCACTTCTGCTGACTTTCCAGGGCGAAGCGATCCTGATCGGCGCGACTGATGTTGTGCTTGCGCGCGACGTTCTCCGCCGTTTCACCCATCGCGTAAGGGTGATACATCTCAGCCAGTTTCGG
>JACZXL010000254.1 GCA_022571635.1 Planctomycetota bacterium | reverse complement strand
GCGCACGCAGCTCGTCGTATACCGCTTCGAGCAGACGATCAGCTGCGCGTGCATCGCCCGCTTCCATATCCTGAATCATCCGAGTCACGGCGCGGCTACGGTCGACCATCCCTTCATGATACCGCGGCCCCTGGTCAATCCAGCGCCTCTTCGTAGGTTTGGAGGTTGGTCTTCAGCTCTTATCGCGCTTGCTCGCGCAGCATCAACGGCATTTGACCGGTCAGATCAACCATGTGGCGAGATGGTAGCCACCGGCCACCGTGATTCGGCTCGTCCGCCTACGCCAACTGTACCGGCATCCCCATGCTTGCGTAGCATGTGCTTCAACGGACCGAGACTCAAGCATGCCAAAGATCATCGCTGGTGAATTTCGATCACGCTCGCTCCGGACCATTCCTGGCTCCGAGTTGACGAGACCCATGCTCAGCCGGGTCAAAGAATCGGTGTTCGGAATGTTGCACGAATGGTTCGACGGCGCTCGCGTGCTGGATCTGTTTGCGGGCATAGGGACGGTGGGGCTGGAGGCAGTTAGCCGGGGCGCATCGGCGGTGCTGATGGTCGAGCGGGACGCGAGAGTCTTCCAGGTGCTCCAGCGTAACATTGACACGCTGCAGTGCGGTGATCGAGCCCAGGCGATGCTCGCGGACGCCCTCGCCCAGACCTGCTTGATGCGTGCGCCGCAGCCAGTTGACCTGGTTTTCGTCGATCCGCCCTACGCGCTGATGCACGAAGAAGCGTCTCGCCAGCGGATTTTGGATCAGATTACGCGGTGCCGACCGATCATGGGCGACAAGGGGTTCATCGTGCTTCGCAGTCCGCTTGGACCGAGCGACATCGACCTGTCGATCGAAGCGTTTGTGGGCCCGGAGCCGCATCAATACCGCAAAGACATGTGGGCGCTATTCTACGAACCGGCTGACACACTGGCGTGCTCAGCCCACGACGATCCAGCTCCCCCGTGACGCGCCCAGTTTTCTTAGCACGGGAAGTTCCGCAACGGCATGGCAGATTCTCAAGACAACTCGGCGCAACGATCCGCTGACGATCCCAGGGCGGCAGCGGTGGAGATCGTGCGCACTTTGGCGGGCGCGGGTTTCGAAGCGTATTTCGCCGGCGGTTGTGTGCGCGACAAGCTGATGGGCATCGAGCCGGACGACTACGATGTGGCGACCGAGGCCAAGCCGGAGCAGGTGCGAGGCCTGTTTCGCCGCACCCAACATGTCGGCGAATCGTTTGGCGTGGTGCTGGTCTCGCTGAAAGGACGCCGGATCGAGGTGGCGACGTTCCGCACCGACGGCGTGTATTCCGACGGGCGCCATCCGGACGGTGTCACGTTCTCCGATGCCCAGCACGATGCGCGACGACGGGATTTCACGATCAACGGCCTATTTGAGAATCCTCTCACCGACGAGGTGATTGACTACGTTGACGGTCAAGCGGACCTCGAAGCGAAAGTGATCCGAGCGATCGGCGATCCGCGGGCTCGATTGCACGAGGACCGGTTGAGAATGTTGCGGGCCGTGCGGTTCGCGGCCCGGTTCGCCTTCACGATCGACGAGCAGACCGCCGAGGCCATCCGCGCCGCGGCCGGCGACCTGCGCGGGGTCAGCCGCGAACGGATCGCCCAGGAGGTCATGCGGATGCTGGCTGATCCCAACCGCGGGGCGGCCGCGCAGCAGTTGCAAGACCTCGGTCTGGATGCGGCGATCCTTGGCGAGCCGAACCTGACCGTTGCGCCGACCCGCCTGGGACGACTACCCGACTCGGCGCCGTACGCGACGGCGCTGGCCGCGTGGTTGCTGGATCGGCACGAAGGCCAGGACAGCGGACTTGGTGACCGCGCCCGGCGCTGGGCGGGCCAGCTTATGCTCTCCAACGCTCAGAAGCAGGCCATGACGGCCGTTCTGGACATCCATGACGTGTTGCGGGGCGCGTGGCCGGAGTTGGGGGTGGCTCGGCAAAAGCGCCTCGCCTCGACCCCAGCGTTCGAGGAGGCATTGGCGATCCTGCAGACGAGCGATCCGCAGAGCTGTGTTGAAATCCGCCGCCGGGTGCTCACCCTCGCCGAGACCCAGCTCCAGCCCGCACCGCTGATCGACGGCAATGACCTTTTGGCCAGAGGATTGACGCCTGGGCCGGTATTCAAGCGCGTGCTGGATGCGGTCTACGACGCCCAATTGGAAGGCAGCGTCCGAGACAAGGAAGCAGCCCTGACTCTGGCCGAGGCGGTCGCCGGGACGCTGAAACCCTCGTCGGAGGGGCCTTCTCGTTAGTCGGTCGCGCCGAGTCCGGGATAGGGGGATCAGATATCGGCCCGCTGGCGAAAAAGTCTTCGGAATGGAACTTTGCGGGGCCCGTAGCGTCGGATAGACTACTGCTAGGTACGTTTTGCCCGGCCGGCGCGGCCGGGTGGGCCTCGACTGCGGCCGTTGTGCTGAGGCGCAGCCGGGTCGCTGCTTGCTCGATCTGACAGGTGAGGAATCCCCCATGAAATCCCGCTTCACAGCCTGGATGAACGTCACGTTGATCGCCGTTGTCGTTGCCCTGATAACCCCTTCGGTGGGGCTGGCCCAAGCCGACGACGATCCCCGCACGGAGGACATCGTGTACATGGCCGACGGCCGAGTGCTCCACGGCCAAATCCTGAGCGAGACGTCGGCACAGGTGATCTTCCAGTACATCGATCGGAAGCTCAACTTGCAGACCAAGCTCACGCTGGCTCGTGAGAACATCGACCGCATCGACCGGGACGTGCCGATCGAAGATCCGATCGAGACGAAGGTGAAGCGGCCCAGCCCCAGTAAGTCGGCGACGACCCAAACGGGGGAGTGGAGCGGGTACGGGCACTTCCGGGCCGACAGCGACGCCGAGAACGTCCCGAGCTTCTATTTCGTTCCGATGAAAGGCCAGATGGGAACGGACATTACGGCCTCGATCTACAAGGAATTGGTCGATGATATTCGCGAGGTCAATCCAGACGTCATCATCATTGTGATGAATAGCGCCGACTACGCTGACACGTTCGCCACGGCGATCGGCGAAGCGGAGCCGGGTGACATCAGTCGCCCGGAGTTCGATGACTACAAAGACATTGTCAATGTCTTCCACGATGATCTGGAGGAGTATCGGCAAGTCATTTGGGTGCAAGACGCAGTCGGCATCGCGTCGACGGTCGCTCTCGCGTGGGAAGAGCTTTATATGACGCCCGATGCGCGCCTCGGCGGAATGAGAATGGTCATTGAGTTGACGGGCGCTGATAAGTGGTCCGACGACGATATACGCGCGAAGATGATGGCGGCGTGGATGGGATCAGCCAAGTCGTTGTTAGAGTACGGGGGGTATGCGTACGAACTGGCCGATGCAATGATGTACGCCCCGAATATGCTCAGCGCATCTTTCAAAGGGCGTGAAGTCGTGTGGACGTTGGACGAAGCCGGGGAGTTCGTCATCGACAACGACGACGAGAAAACAGCGAATTTCAGGGCCAAGGCTGCGGAGGATTTGCTGATCAGCGACGGCACTGCCGAAACACTCGACGATCTCGCGTTGCTGCTGGGATTTCGTGAATATCGCGTGGTCGACGAGTACGCTAAAAAGGTCGTCGATGGATACCGGAAGGATTGGCGCGGTGCGTACAGTAACGCAGTTACCTCGTGGAAAGATTACGAACAGTATATAGGATGGGCCAGCGGCGAGGACGCGCTGCAGTATCTGGGCAGGGCCAAGCGCATGATTGAGCGAATCATTAAGGCGATGGATCGCTATCCGCCGGTTGAGTTGCGATGGAAAGGGGAGATGGGATCGAGCAAGTTCCAGCTCGAAATGTTGGTTGAGCAACTGAAACAACGGATTCGCGCCCTGCGGCACAACAGCGCGGCACTCGTGGAGGCGGTGGTGGAGGCGGCATGGGAACCGGTGGGGGGTGAGTGGAGCTTGCCTTGGTTTGGGTTTTTCCGGATTCGTCGGTGCTTTGATGAACCGATTCAGTGAGGCTGAGATATGAAGTATTCGCCCCTTAGGATTCTTGCGTGTTGCTTTGCCCTGGCTATCGTCGCGACGGCGCTCGCGGCGCCGTCAATCGAGATCCGTCTCAAGAACGGGTCCGCCTGGCGGGGTGAGCTCAAAGACTTCGTGCAGGTGAAGTTCGTTGAGCAGAACGTCGAGATCCAAATGACGGGCCGGCTCGTCGACGCGACCAAGTACTACATCAAGATCGACGGTGAGCTGGGAACAAAAACGATCTTCAATGGCGACATCCGCTCGATGCGCACCCTTACCGAACCGGAGACGGCCGATGCGAAGGGCTCTTCCGAGACGCGCAGCAACAAACGGGGCGCCAAGGAACCGGCCGCTACGGATGCGGACAATCAACCTCGCGGCGTGTTCGTGCTCCCGATGTCTGGCATGGTCGGCGAGACGTTCCGCGCACAGGAAATCAAGAAGATTGGAGCTCATGCAGATTCCTTCGGTCCCGGCCAAATCATTATTCTGCTGTTCGACTCCCACGGCGGTCTAGCCGCCGCGATGGAACCTATTCACAATTCGATCCTCGACGTGAAGAAACGTCATCGGGTCATCGCCTGGATCAAGACGGCAATCTCAGCTGCCGCCGCTTCCTCGCTCGCTTGCGACGAAATCTACTTCATGACTGAGGGTACGTTGGGCGCGATGACAGCCTATGCCGGAACCGAAGCCCTCAAGGACGAGGAGCTGCAGGCATGGTTGGATCTCGCCGCCAAGTTCATGGAGAACGGCGGTCGCTACCCCTATATCGCTCACGCCATGATCCACGCCCCGGCCTTGCTGTCTTACGACAAGGATCCCGAGACCGGCGAGGTCATTTGGCACAATGATCTGTCAGGCGAAAAAGTGCTTTCCAGGAAAACAACCAACCTCGTGTTCACTTCAGGCACTGCGGTCGATAGCGGCTTTGCCGACGGAATTGCCGACACCGGTGAGGAACTGGCGGAGCTGCTCGATCTGGGCGAATGGCGAGAGATCGACACCTATGGTCGATCGATCGCCAAAGACTGGCAGGACACCGTCAAGAGGGCCCAGGAAGAAATCCCGCGATTGTGGGCTCGCCGCAATATAGTCACCGGCACACCGCAGCAGCGCATCGGAGCGCTCATTCGTATCTACGAGGAACTGATCAAATGGTTTGATCGGGCTCCGGCGATTGCCAAGCGGATGATACCGGCCTCGAAGGATTCTTTAGAGCGAGAGATCCGCGAGCTTCGCAAGCAACTGGCCGACCTCAGGAAGAGGCGCTAACCGGATTCGGGTCAGCAACCTACTTTGACGCCCGCCCGGCGAGTCGCCGAGCGGGTTCTTTCTGCGCCGGGCCACCTGAGCCTATTCCGTGTCATTCACACCAAGTCCCTCGATGAGCGCCGCCCCGGCCTGTATGTCCGCCGATGACTTCGCCACGGCGTCGCTGATCGGCTCGAATCGGCCGCCCAAATGCTGGGCCAGGAAAACCTCACTGATGTCGAAGAAGGCCATGCTGTTCTCCGGCCGGGCGAAGCCGTGCC
>JACZXL010000253.1 GCA_022571635.1 Planctomycetota bacterium | reverse complement strand
ATCGTGATCATCGCCGCCGCCGCCGCCGCCTATACCCTCGCCGGCGGTATTCGTGCCGTGATCTGGACTGACGTTGTTCAAGCGATCGTTTACATCGCGTGCATTGTGTTTGCATTGGCGCTTGTGTGGCAGAAGATCCCCCTCTCGTTCAGCGAGATTATCGACACGCTTCGCCAAGCGGCCGATGGCGACAAGCTGACCATAGTCGACTTTGACCTAAATTCCACCAAGGACCTCGCCAAGCCCTACGGTTTCTGGGCCATCATCATCGGGCTCACACTGTTCAATCTCGCCGCGTTCGGCACCGATCAAGATCTCACCCAGCGCATGCTCACGTGTCGCAGCGCACGCCACGGTAGCTGGTCGGTGATCATCGCCAATCTCATCGGTTGGCCGGTCGTCTTCATGTTCCTTTGCATGGGGCTGCTGCTGTATGTTTACTACCAGCAGCCGGACGTCATGGGCGCGGCCGCGGTCAAGTACCAAATCGACGACACCCGCAAGGTGTTTCTCGAGTTCATTCTTCACGAGATGCCGTTGGGTTTGCGGGGTTTGATGTTGGCGGGCCTGTTTGCGGCCGCGATGAGCAGCACGGATTCCGCGCTGAACGCCATGGCGTCGACCACGGTGGCTGATTTTTACCGTCCCTTGGCACAAAATCGCAGCGGTGATCCAGCGGCTGAACTCAAGGTCGCGAGGTTGGCTGTGCTATTTTGGGCTCTTGTCCTTGGCGCTTTCGCCTGCTTCTGCGTGTTTTGGCAAAAGGCCAGCGGACGCACGCTCATTGACTTCGCGCTCGGCGTGATGGTCTTCGCCTACAGCGGCTTGCTCGCAGTATTCTGTACCGCTTTGTTCACAAAACGTGGCAATGCCGTCAGCGTCGCCGCGGCGCTGGCCACCGGGTTTCTCTGTGTTCTGCTTCTTCAAGACTTCGCTTGGACGCACTGGGCACCGTGGTTCAACATCGACTTCACCCTTGCCTTCCCGTGGAAGATGCTCGTCGCGACGTTGCTCAGCTTCGTCGTGTGTTGCTGGGGAAAGCGAACGACCCAGCCGGCAACGGTTGACTCACCGTCGTAAGGCCTCCAGCCGACCGATCGCATCGCGCAAGGTCTGCTCGTCCTTGCAGAACGCGAACCGCACGAGGTTCTTGCCGTCAGCCGGATCGTGGTAAAATGCGCTGGGAGGAATCGCCGCCACCCCCACTTCCTTGATCAAGTGCTGGCAGAACGCCACGTCATCGGCAAACCCAAAACGCGTATGGTCTGCGAGCACGAAATACGTTCCGTTCGGCAAATACACCTCGAACCCGATTCGCTCGAGCCCCTCGACCAGCACATCCCGTCTTCTGCGATACGCCTCGACGAATTCCGCGTAATAGGAATCAGGCGCTTCAAGCGCGGCGACCGCGCCGTGTTGTAAGGGCGTGGCCGTGGCAAACGTAATGAATTGATGCGCCGCGCGTACGCCGGCTGTCAATTCCGGGGGAGCGATCGCCCACCCCACTTTCCAGCCTGTCAGCGAGAACGTCTTGCCCAACGACGACAGCGTCACTGTCCGTTCATACATCCCATCCAACGTCGCCAGACGAACATGCTCAGCGTCAAAGACGAGTCGCTCGTACACCTCGTCACAGATCGCGATCGCATCGTGCTCTTTACATAACGCGGCGATCAATTCCAACTCGCTGCTCGTGAATACTTTCCCGGTTGGATTGTGAGGCGTATTCACAAGAATCGCCCGCGTCTTGGTCGAAAACGCACTGCGAAGTTCAGATTCGTTGATGGCGAAGTCCGGCGGGCGCAGCGTCACGAACTTCGGAACCGCCCCCGCCATCGCCACACACGCTCGATACGAGTCGTAGTACGGCTCGAACAGAATCACTTCCTCCTCCGGATTCACCAATCCGAGGAAAGTTGCAATCAGCGCCTCGGTACAGCCTGACGTGACGGTGACTTCCGCATCCGGATCGACGCCCAGTCCGGCGTCAGCGTTGAATCGAGCGGCGAT
Source organism: Planctomycetota bacterium (assembly GCA_022571635.1). Taxonomy (GTDB): domain Bacteria; phylum Planctomycetota; class Phycisphaerae; order Phycisphaerales; family SM1A02; genus JADFNO01. The sequence continues at coordinate 3,528 of JACZXL010000253.1, read as the reverse complement.
CGCACGATTCAGCTCCGCGATCCCAAACATCCGTGCGTATTGACCGTGACCGTCTTTGATCGCGTTGATTGCCGCCTGCTTGACGAAATCCGGCCCGTCGAAATTCGGAAACCCCTGGCCGAGATTGATCGCATCGTGCTCGATCGCCAGTCGACTGATTTCGGTGAATATGGTCGACCCGAACGCGGAAAGACGATCAGCGACGGATCGTACGCCGGCGGTTGACGGCTGTGACATGGCAACAGCGTACTGCATCCAGAACCGAATGCGCAAACACGAAGGTGTCGCTGCGCAGCGGGACTACTTGTCCTCTTCACTCACGCCCATACCACTTCGATCGGGGTCGGTCGGCCGAGTTGGCGGTGTATAGGGATTGGCCTCGATCTCAGCCAACATCAATTCAATCGCGGCATCCAATTGCGGATCACCGCCATCGACCATCAATGCAGGATCGTCGATCACCTCGATGTCCGGGTCAACACCGTGGCCCTCGATGCCCCAGGTGCCGTCCTTCTCATAGAAGCCGAAGGTAGGCAGGGTGACGGCGCCGCCGTCGACAAGGCGGGGGTTGCCGGAGATCCCGACCAGACCGCCCCAGGTGCGCGTGCCAATGATCTTGCCAAGGCCGGCCTGACGGAACAGCCAGGGGAACATGTCGCCGCCGGAACCGGCCAGCCCGTTGATCAACATGCACTTGGGGCCGTGATGCGCATCGGGCGGCCACGTCCAGTCCTTGGAATCGCGACGAGCCCAATAGTTGGTGACCGGGCGATTGAGCATCTCAATGAACCGTGTGGGAATCTGACCTCCGCCATTCCAACGCTCATCGATGATCAACGCCTTCTTATCGATTTGCCCGAAGTATTGGCGGACCAGATCGCTCTGGCCGTTGATGCCGGTGTTGGGCACATAGATGTAGCCCACCTCACCGCCACTCTTCTCATCGACGTACGCGCGGTTGTGCTCGATCCAGGCGCGATATCGCAGATTCGATTCGTTGGAGATCGTCTTGACCACAACGTCGCGCGCATCGTCATCAAGCTCAGGTTTCTCGCTAACAGTGATTGTGATCGTGCGACCGCCCAGCCCGACGAAGGCCGCCCACGGGTCCTTTCTCGTATCAACCGGCACGCCGTTGACCCCAAGCAAGTAGTCACCTTCGTTGACGTCGATACCCTGTGCGCTAAGTGGACCGCGGGCATCGACGTCCCACGGCGCGCCGCCGCAGATGCTACCCACACGGTAGGCGCCGTTATCAAGCTCCCAATCCACGCCGAGCATGCCGACGGAAACGCTGGGTTGACTCTCGACATCCCCGCCGAAGTAGTAGGCGTGGCCGACGTTGAGTTCGGCGATCATCTCCCGGATGACGTAACTGACATCCTCACGCGTGACGCAGTCGTCGAGCATCTTTGCGTAGTGCTCGCGCACGGCGGGCCAATCGACGCCGTGGAGGTTCGCAACGTAGAAGAAGTCGCGGTAGAGCCGCCAAGCTTCGGTGAACAGTTGCCGCCATTCTTCGCGCGGGTCGATCGAAGCGTTCATCCCGGCTGTTACCACCTTCTTGCCGGTGGCTCCCGCCGAGGCCTTTTGGATCGTAGCGCTGTTGCCGCGAATCACGAGCAGCTTCTTTCCGTCACTTGAAATCTCGAATGTGGTTGCGCCGGTGACGACGCTCTTTTCCTCTTTCTTATCATCTTTGAGATCAAAGAGCTTGATCCCGGCGTCGCCGTCACCCCGCCGGGCGTAGATGAGCTGGTTCTTGTTGTTGACCGCCAACTGACCAAAGCTTCCGTTGGGAACAGGGAGGATGAACGCACGACTTTCAAAGTCTTCGATCTCGATCTCGACCGTTTCGCGCGCCTCCTCGTCTTCATCGGCATCTTTGTCGTCGTCGCCGCCGCCGGAAGTCCGCGTCGCCGTGACTTGCAGCACAACTCCCTCAACGTCCGCCGTCCCGGTCATGGTCGAGCCTTCGATCTTCAGCTCGAGCACCGCAATACTTCCGTCGGGGCGATTGACGGTAAGCGACAGGGTCTTGGCCTCTGGATCATAAGTTCCGTTGACCGGTCCGGTTCCGCCCTCTGCAGTGGCAGAACCGGTCACGGTGTTGTCGGCATGGAGGGTAAGCGACAGCGTGAAGTCGATCGCGCCTTCGGGCGTTTGGACGATGCAATCCCACGTGCCGGAGACGCCATCGTCCGCGACTGCCGCTTGCCGGCCGTCGTCGTCATCGCCCTCGTCCGCCTCCGCTTCCTCGGCGTCTGCGTCCTCGTCGTCGGCTGCCTCGTCTTCAGCCTCTTCTTCTTCGTCTTCGTCCTTCCAATCCTCTTCGTCGCTCTCAGCGAGCCACGGCGCATCGACATCGGCGCGCAGCGGGACCGCGATCAGATTCTGGCTGTCCTTGTAGATGAAGGTCGTATCCACATCGGAGTAGGTTGGGCGGAACGTTCGGCTACTGGCGAAGTACAAGTAATCGCCCTTGCGATCAAACACCGGCGATGCGTCGCCGAACATGCCGCTGGTGACTTGATGATGCTCGTCGGTCTGGACGTTGTACAGCCACACGGCCGGCACCGGCTTGTTGTCGTCCGTCTTGGCGTAGGTGATCCACTGACTGTCGTGCGACCAGTTCGGTCGCGGGCGCGATCCCCACGGATCCTTGTCGATGATTTTGGTCTCGCCGGACTCGATCGTGTGCAGGTACAGTTGCGCGGCCTTATCAGTAAACAAGATGTATTTGGAGTCCGGCGACCAGATCGGATCGTAGTAATACGTCTCGCTGTTCGAGGTAAGCTGCTTCGTCTCGCCCTTGCCATCGGACTGAGTCATGTAAAGCTCGTACTCGCCGGTGGCGTCTGAGAAGTACGCGATCCACTGCTTGTCGGGGCTCCAACTCGGCTCGCGTTCGGCCACGCCGCTCGTGCGGGTGAGGTTGCGCGGTGAGCCGTTCTCAGCCGGAAGCGTCCAAACATCACCCCGCGCTTCAACCACGGCTCGCTTGCCCGTCGAGGAAATCTGCCACCATCGCGCGAACTTCGCCGCATCCACGCGCTTGTTGCGGATGGTCGGCCTCGCCCCCGGAATGGTCACGCTCACTTCGCGCGATTGGCGGGTGCGCAAATCCAAAAGGTACAACTTCGCCCCGTTCTGGAAGACGATCTCGCCTTGCCCGCGATCGCCCGGACCGATGGAGGGCCACTTGACATCGTAGTCTGCGTATCGGGTGACCTGCTCGTGTTCATCGTTGTCGAGGTCGTATGACCAAATGTTGAGTCGGTTTCCTTCGCCGCGGTCCGAGAGGTAGTACAAATTGTCGCCGTGCCACATAGGAAGCGTGTCGGTTCCTTCCCAATCGGTGATCTTCCTTGACGTGAGATCGGAGAGATTGAACAACCAGATGTCGGTCGCCATGCCGCCGCGGTAGCGCTTCCACGTGCGGGCATCGCGGGTATGCGGGGTATAGGCGAGCCACTCGCCGTCCGCGCTGATCGCCCCTGCGGCGCCGTAGGGAACCGGCACCTGTTG
>JACZXL010000252.1 GCA_022571635.1 Planctomycetota bacterium | reverse complement strand
GAATCTGTGCGTCTTTCACCTCAACGATTCCGTAGGCGAGTTGGGGTCGCGCAAAGATCGACATGCCCATATCGGGCACGGCCGGTGCGGTTTGGCGTGCTTCGGGGCCATCGTGAACCACCGTGTCTTTGGCGGCGTACCGAAGGTCCTGGAGACGCCGAAGGATCGGGATGAGAAGGGAGTGCCATGGGACGTCCGAAATATCAGGCGGCTGAAACGACTGGTTCGCTCCCCCAAAAGCGGCCGATAGGTGCTGCGGGCGACCTCTTGGATAAGGGTGTTCGATGAGACGTGCTTGGATGACAATGGCGCTGTGCGCCTTTGTGGCGAGCCTGGCTGGGTGTGAGGCGCCGCCGGAAGGGTCGGGCCGGGCGGTCCCGGGACCGAAGGCCTGGACCGCGGGCGACCCAACCGAGGCTCAGCAGCAGCAACTGGCCGAGGCCCTCGCCGCCACGGAAGCCGGGAACTACGACACCGCGCTGGGCATGCTGCGAGATATCCTGGCGGAGAATCCCACGCTGACCCCGGCCTATCTGGGCATCGGTGATATCTATCTGCTGAAGAAGGACTACAGCAACGCCGAGCCAGCCTATGCCCGGGCCGCTCGGCTGGCGCCCCGCAACTTTGACGCCCAATACGGGCACGGCGTGGCCCTGCAAATGCTCAGGCGCTTCGCGGAGGCGGTCAAATCGTACTACCGCGCGCTCACGATCGAGCCGGCCGACATCAAGGCCAACCTTGCGATGGCGACCACTCGTCTGCTCATGGGCGAGCCCGGCGGCGCGACGATCTTTGCTGAGAAGGCAGTCGAGCTTGATCCGGCCAACGGACCGGCGCGAGTGAACCTCGGCGCGGCGTACGAACAGACCGGGCGCTACACCGACGCCATCGTGCAATACGAAGCAGCCATCGAACTGATGGAGCCTTCGGCACCGCTGTTGTTGAACTACATTAGCGTGCTTGCCAAGGACAAGCGGTATCTGGACGCGAAGAATACGGCCGAGTTCCTCGTCAGGATCGAGCCGTCCGCCGATGGCTATGAACGACTCGGCTGGGCGCACTTTCGCCTCAGCGAATACGACAAGTCGATCGAGGCGTACCGAAAGGCGGTCAAGTTGGAGCCGAGTCACTGGCAGTCGCACAACGGCGTCGGTTGCAACGCCCTGAACACCTGGCTGCTGAGCAAGAAGCGAGACCGGCAGGCGGCCCGGGAAGCCAAGGAATCATTCCGCCGATCGCTTCGGCTCAATCCCAAGCAGCCGAGCGTGATCAGAGTGCTCACCGACTACCGGCTGTAACGCAGCCGTCCCGCTCAGCGCTTCCGCTCGATCCACAACTCAAGCCAATGCGGCTGGGGGCCGTATGATGTTTGCATGGCCGACGCATCTGTGCTGGAGAGGTTCCAATCGCCGCAGCGCTTGCCGTACGTGATCGAGCACGTGGCCGAGGAGTTTACCTCGCTGTGCCCAACGACGGGGCATCCGGATTTCGGCCGGATCATCCTGCGCTACTGCCCCGACGAAACGTGCGTGGAGCTCAAGAGCCTCAAGCTGTACTACCAGTCGTATCGCGACGAGGGCATTTTCTACGAAGCAGTGACGAACCGGATTCGCGACGATCTTGCGGCGCTCATGTCGCCGCGGTGGTTACAAGTGATCACCGAATGGCGCGGCCGGGGCGGGATTCATTCGCGCATCATCGCCGAGCATGGGCACGTGCCGCAACAGTGGGCGCCCGGGTAACCAAGTGCTTCGATGAGAAACATGCAGCTTCTTTTCGCGACATCCAATCCGCACAAGCTCGAAGAGGTCGCGGCGATTCTCGCGCCGATGGGGATCGACGTCGTCGGTTTCGGCGCGTTGGAATCGAAGATTCCCGAACCGGTCGAGGATGGGGCGACGTTCCAGGCCAATGCGCGGATCAAGGCGGTGTACTACGCCAAGGCGCTTCGGCGCATGTGCCTTGCGGACGACTCGGGGCTTGAGGTCGATGCGCTCGGTTCAGCGCCGGGTGTTCACTCGGCGCGATATGCGGGTGTGGACGGTCAGCGTCCCCAGCGCGACCAGGCCAACAACGAGAAACTGCTGGCGGAACTTCAAGGCGTGCCCGCCGAGCAGCGAACGGCTCGGTTTGTCTGCGCGATGTGTCTGGTCGATGGCGACGGCTCGATCCTGGCCGAGACGCGCGGCACGTTCCAGGGGATCATCACGACCGAGCCGCGAGGCGAAAACGGGTTTGGCTATGACCCACTGCTGTATTTACCGGACGTTGGCTGTACGAGCGCCGAGCTTTCGCCCCAACAGAAGAACGCTCGATCGCATCGCGGCGTGGCATCGAGGGAGATGGTAAAGCACCTCAAAACCCTTCAGTGTCCCGGCAACCGGGCGTAACCGGTCCCTCCAGACGCCGACGGCCCTAATCGGGTACCCTACCGCCCTTCATCCGGGGAAAGATAGGACGGCGGCATCCCAATAAACATCGACACCTTGTATCGGAGACCGAACATGCGAAAAGTATTGGCTATGTTGAGTGTGGTGGGCCTGATCGTGTGCGGTAGCACGATTCTGACTGGCTGCGAGAAGTCAAGCGACGACGCGCCTGCAGACGACACCACCACAGCTCCCGAAGACGACTGACCTCCAACGAAAGACCGGGTGCAGATCGACCCCACTTGCGCGTTTTCTCAAGGCGCCGGTGGGGTTGATCCTGCCCCCCCGCCCCCGGAACGACTCTAAGCGTCCGCAACAGCGCGGCGAATCTTCGCCGAGATCGCGCGGATCGTCCCCGGCGTCGTACCGCAGCATCCGCCGATCAGTGTCGCCCCGGCGTCGATCCATTGCATGGCGTACTCGGCATAGCGCTGCGGCTCGATCGCGTCCGTGCTGATCCAATTCCCGGTCTCGTCGGCGTAGCCGATGTTGGCGTAGGCGGCGATACGCACATCATCAGGAAGCAGCGCGCGCAGCGCCGCAACGTGCGCCTCGGTCACGTGCGCGGCTGCGCAGTTCACGCCGACGGCGTAGGCGTCGATCAGCGAATCGACCAGGTCTCTCATCGATTCGCCGCTGAGTAGGATGCCCGGCTCGGAGTCGCTGCGCAGACAGAAACTCGCGATCCATTTGCCGGGGGCGCGCCGTTGCGCCTCGCTTATTGCCGCCCGCGCTTCACGAACGTTGTTCATCGTCTCGATGAGTAGAAGATCGACGCCCGCCTCCAGAAGATGGTCAATCATCTCGGCGTGCTCCCGGCGGCAGGTCGGCTCATCGGGCGACAAATCGGGGCGATAGCAATCCTCCAGCGGCGCGACCGAGCCGAGCACCAGCGCATCGGGCTTGTGCTCATCTCGTGCAGCGCGCGCGATCTGGACAGCCTGGCGAGTCAGCGTGCCCGCTTGATCACCCAGGCCGGCTTTGGCGAGCGATCGGCGATGCGTGCGGAACGTGTTGGCGGTGATCACCCCCGCGCCCGCAGCCAGATAGTCACGATGTATATCGTGTAGAACCTGTGGCGCATCCAGCAACGCCCGCGCGGACCACAACGGCAGCGAAATATCCACGCCGCGACGTTCAAGCTCGGTGCCGGTCGCACCGTCCAATAGAAGGATCTTCGAGCCGTCGACGGTCATGCCGCCTCGTGTCGGACCGTAATCATGGCGATCTCGGCCGGACAATTTATCCGCAGCGGGAACCACGCTCCGATGCCGGTGGTGACATACATCGCGCTGCCGTTGGATTGAAAGAGCCCGGCGCTTCGGCGGTGTGAGAGGGCTAGATTCGCGTTGGGCCGGTTCTTCATCGCCAGTTGCCCGCCGTGCGTGTGTCCAGCCAAAGTCACGGCGACGCCCAACTCCATGGCCCGCAGGAACGCCTTGGGATTATGTGTTAGCAACAGATGCGCCCGCTCGCCGCATGCGCGGTCGACAAGGTTTGCGCATTTCACCGCCGATCGTGCCCAGTCGATCCCCGCCACGACCAGTTGCCCGTCGTCTTGGTTGATCTGAACCGCCTCGTTGCTCAGGACGGTCAGCCCGCTTTCGATGGCCATTCCGATCAGCGTCTGAGGCTCATGCAGCTCGTCGTGATTGCCCAGGACGAGGAAGTTCCCCAGCGGCGCCTTGATCGCCCCCAACGCCTGCACGATCGGCGCCGCCTGCGCCGTGTCCAGATCCACCACGTCGCCGGTGCAGGCGATCAGATCAGGCTCGTGGTCGCGCAGACAGGCGATGACCTCAAGCGACTGCTCGATGGGATGAAGCTCGCCCACGTGAAAATCGCTGACGTGTCCGATCCGCAATCCGTCGAATCGGGCCGGCCACAATGGGCTGGCGATCTCGATCTCGCGAACAATGAATCCCTGAGCGAGGTGACGACGACTCGCCCGCCCGCCGCTGAGCCGATCGGGACCGACCGTGAACAGAAACTGCCTGATTCGAGCCCGGCGGTACTTGCGAATCTTGGCCCGGCGTCGTCGGCGAGCAGTTCGAGGCATGATGGGACAATCGTAGGGGTGGGCTTGGCGAATCCAAAATTGGTCGCCATTTGTCAGCGGATCGCCAAGCCTGGCCGGGGCTCGTTGGTCGCTCTGGTCGCTCCCAACGGTGTTGGTGGGCTACGCTGAGGCATGTCGCGAGGTGCGTGTTGATGCCGGCAAGTCCCAAGCCCGAAAACTGCCACGACCTGGCCCCGGGGGTGTGGGTGCGCGGGCGTGACCTGCGGTTCGCCTTCAGTCGCTCAAGCGGCCCCGGAGGTCAAGCGGTGAACAAGCTCAGCACCCGGGCCGAGCTGCGGGTGGAAGTCGCGGTCATCGTAGGGCTGTCGGACGCTGCAGCGGCACGGCTGCGACGACTGGCGGGGCGGCGACTCACACGACGCGACGAGCTGCTGTTCCAGGCTGACACACACCGCTCGCAACTCGAGAACAAACGAGCCTGCATCGATCGGCTGCGCACGCTGATCGTCGAGGCGCTGAACCCGCCTAAGCCGCGCAAGGCCCGGCGCATCAGCCGGGCGATGATCCAGAAGCGCCTCGACGCCAAGCGCAAACGGGCCGACAAGAAAACCGACCGTCGCTGGCGACCGGGCGCGAGCGACTAGTGCCGTTTCCAGTGAGAGAGCTTCGCGCCCATGATGCGGCTCATGCGGCTCATGCGGCTCGCGTTCGACGGTAGGCGGTCCAGTCCTGTGTGCTGATCTGGCGGCGGCGGTTCCGCCAAGCCAGGTAGGCGAGAATCGCGGTCTGCATCTCGTCGTGGCTCCGGTAGTCGGTGTTGTCGAGAGTGAACTTCTCCATCGCGGTGAAGTGACACTCGATTCGGTTGATCCACGAAGCGTTTGTCGGTGTCCAGTAGAAGCGGATGGCGTTGGCTCGAGCATACGCCAGAACCTCGGGACATGAATGGAACGTTGCGTTGTCGAGCACCACGTGGAGCGTGCCGCGATGGCGGTATCGTCGCCGCACCCACCGAAGGAACGACAGGAAGGTGCGGCGGTTCTTCTTCTTGACGAAGTAGCCAGTGAGCGTGTCCCGATCGAGGTCGTAGACGCCCATGAAGTGACGCACGCCCGCCGTGCGTCGGTAGGTCGCTCGGAGCC
>JACZXL010000251.1 GCA_022571635.1 Planctomycetota bacterium | reverse complement strand
CTGGTTGTCGATCGGCAGATCGAGCGTGAGCTGCACACCAGCTATCTGACCTACGCGCTGTCCACGATCATGGACCGCGCCCTGCCGGACGTGCGCGACGGGCTCAAGCCGTCGCAGCGTCGAATCCTGGTGGCGATGAACGATCTGAACCTCTCGCCTCGGGCCAAGCACCGCAAATGCGCCAAGATTGCCGGCGATACCTCGGGCAATTACCACCCCCACGGCGAATCGGTGATCTATCCAACGCTGGTCAATATGGGCCAAAATTGGAAGATGCGCCACATGCTCATCGACAAGCAGGGCAACTTCGGGTCGATCGACGGCGACCCCCCCGCGGCCATGCGATACACCGAGGCGCGGATGACGGCCGAGGCGATGGAGTTGCTGGCTGATATCGATCTGGACACGGTCGATTTCAAGGCGAACTACGACGAGACGCGGCGCGAGCCGACGGTCCTGCCCGGCAAGTTCCCGAACTTGCTGGTCAACGGCTCCAGTGGAATCGCGGTGGGGATGGCCTGCTCGGTGCCGCCTCACAATCTGACTGAAGTGTGCAACGCGATCATCGCCTTGATCGAGGACCCGTCCATCACTTTGGAAGATGTGATGGAGATCATTCCCGGGCCGGACTTCCCCACCGGCGGGATAATCCTGGGCCGCCAGGGCATCATCGCCGCCTATGCCGCCGGGCGCGGCAAAGTCATGGTGCGCGGCAAGGTCCACTTCGAACAGAGCGGAAGTCGAGAATTGATCGTCATCGACGAGATTCCCTATCAGGTGGTTCAGAACAACCTGATCGAGCGGATCGTTGAAGCGGCAAGGTCGGGGCGAATCTCTGACATCGCCGACGTCAAGAACTTCTCTGGCAAGCGGCATCGCACGCGCATCGTCATTTACCTCAAGAAGGGCGCGTCACCGGAGATCGTCGAGAAGCAGCTGTACCAGTACACGCCGTTGCAATCGGTGGTGTCGATCATCAACATCGCGTTGGTGAATCGCCAGCCGCGAACGCTGGGGTTGAAGCAGATTCTGTTTTGTTACATCGATCACCGCAAGGACGTCATTCGGCGTCGCACGGAGCACCTGCTGCGCGAGGCGAAGAAACAGGCCCACCGGCTGGAGGGTCTGATCTATGCGGTCTGCGATATCGACGAGGTGATCGCGCTGATCCGCAGCTCCAAGACGCGCGACGAGGCGATCGAGCGGCTGACGGAAAGGCGGTTCCGTATCGCGGCCGATCACCAGTACGCTCAGCTTGTTCCAAATACGCTGATCGAACGATCCAATGAAGGTGACGGCGTTCAGTTGACGCGCGTGCAGGCTGAAGCCATCGGCGCGCTGCGCCTCATACAGCTCGTCGGACTGGAAATCGAAAAATTGACCAGCGACTACGCCAAGCTGCTCACGGAAATCCAGGGGCACGAGCGCATTCTTGCGGACGAGCAACTGATCCTCGACATTGTTCGTGACGACGCCCGGGAGCTGATCGAGAAGTTCGGCAACGAGCGCAAGACACAGATCGAGCGCACGGAGGCGGAAGATTTTGAGATCTCCGAGCTCATACCCGAGCACGAGGTGGTGGTCACCATCTCCCACAAGGGCTACGTCAAGCGGCTGCCGACCGATACCTACCGTCGTCAGCGGCGCGGCGGCCGGGGCGTCAAGGGAACCGCGCCGCGCGAAGGCGATTTCATCGAGCACCTCTTCGTTGCGTCATCCCATGACGATTTATTGTGCTTTACGGATCACGGTCGCGTGTTCCGGATGAAGGTGTTCCAGATCCCTGAGATGTCGCGCACCGCGAAGGGCCGGGCGATCATCAACCTGCTGGAACTGCGGCCCAATGAGCGGACGGTCGCGTATCTGAACATCGAGGACTTCGAGCGGGGCGAGGACTACCTTCTCTTTGCCACGGCGCAGGGGCGGGTCAAGCGGACTGCCCTGAAGGACTACCGCAACGTCCATCGCGCGGGGATCATCGCGATCAATCTGAACGACGGCGATCACCTCATCGATGTGATCCACACCAGCGGCTCCGACCACGTGCTGCTGGCAACCTCGATCGGCATGTCGATCCGGTTCGACGAAAACGACGTTCGTGTCATGGGTCGAAGCACCGCCGGCGTCAAAGGCATCGACCTGCGCGGCGGCGACGAAGTCGTCGGTCTCGTTCGCGCGCTTGATGTGGAGGACCTGCTGACAATCACTCGCAACGGCTACGGCAAACGGACACCGCTGAAGGAGTACCTCGTTCGCGGCGAGGACGGATCGACCCGGGCCCAAAGCCGCGGCGGCAAGGGGCGAATCGACATCCGCACCACGACTCGCAACGGCCGTGTCGTCGCGATTCGCTGCCTTCGCAACACCGACAGCGTCATGTTCATCTCCGAGCGCGGGATGATCGTCCGCGTCCCCGCCCACACGATCTCCCGCATCGGCCGAAACACCCAGGGCGTTCGCCTCGTCAATCTCAAGTCCGGGGACCAGTTGATCGCCGCAGCCAGGGTCGTCGAAGGCGACACCGTCGATGCGGTCGCCGAGGCGTCGGCCGAGCCGGGCTGATTGCGGCGGCAAGGTCTGAGTCCTTCGCCCAGCTCCCGCGCCTCGGGCGCCGGCCCTGGTATGCTTCGCTTCCATCACCCAGCTACATTGGGGGAGGCGCCATCATGCCCCTGCAACAATGGTCCGACAGCATCCTCATTGCCGAGCTGACCGACGAGCCGATGTTCTCCGAGGAGTTCGAGACGCTGATGCGTCAGCTCGAGGACAAAGATAACGCGACGCCGGACGTCATCGTCGATCTCAAACGCGTGACCTACCTCAACTCCTCGAATATCGCCCAACTGCTCAGATTGCGCAAGAAACTGGAGAGCGCCGAACGGCGGCTTCGCGTCTGCTCCATTGGAGACACGGTGTGGTCGGTCATGCTGATCACCGGGCTCGACAAGCTCTTTGAGTTCATGGACGATGTCAGCACGTCCCTGGCATCACTGCAAATCGACCAGGAGGATGACTAGCCACCCATTACCTCATCCCTCATCCCTCATCCCTTCTTCATACATGCTCACCCTACGCCGTACAGAGAATGAGCCGCGCATCGAGATCATGCCGATGATCGACGTGATCTTTTTACTGTTGACGTTTTTCATTTACGCGATGGTGTTGATGGTCCGGGCGGAGCTGTTGCCGCTGCAGCTTCCGGAGTTCGCCTCCGGAGAACCGGCCACCATTCCGCCCGCCGTGACCATCAGCATCGATCAACAGGGAAGGCTTTTTCTGAATCGCGAGCCGATCACGGTGGACGAGGTCGTCGGGCGGCTCCGGAAGATCAAAGACGAGGACCCCGAGACGGTGATTTTCCTGGCCGCTGAGGAGCGAGGGACGGTCGATCGGCTGCCCTTGTTCCTGGAGCTGTACGACGAGCTGGCCTTCGCCGGGCTGGAAATCAAGCTGGTCGGGCGACCATCGGAGATTGGTCCTTAGGCAGTGGCACGGGCATCTTGCCCGTGCGGGTCATCACGGCGTGGCGTCCGCACGGGCAAGATGCCCGTGCCACTGTCGGGAGGTCCAGTCTGTGATACGAATCCCAAATGATTCTCCTGCGTTTCGCGGGCCAATTGCGATTCGTATGAGAGAATAGTTACGACGTCGCCGTTCTGCCACCGCACCGTACATACAATGACGCCGTGACGAATCACCGCTCGATCATTCCGCTTGTTCTCGGCTTCGTCGCCTCGGTGTTCGCGCATGTGGCGGTCATTGTGCCGTTGCTCGTGGCGATCATGACGGCGTCCGGTTGGCAGAGTGTTCGTCTCGACACGGCGTTCGATCCGGAAGATTTCAAAGCGCCGGAGCAAGAGCCTGACCAAGACGACGAAGTTCGTCTCGGAATCGACGCGCGCACCCCATCATCGTTCACTTGGATCGGGTACGAAGAGTATCAGGAACACCTCGCGGTGCTGGCCGAGGCAGAGCAGGCTGCAAACTCACCGGCCGCACCAGCCCAACTCTCTGATCCATTGAACGCCGAACCCCCGGAACCCCCGGAACTCTCGGAGCTCCCGGAACCCCCGGAGCAGAACCAATCACAACCGGAGATTGATGCCCGTGCTGCGGCGGCGCAACTTTCCAAGCTGCTGGAAATCCTTGAGCTGGCGGCCTCACCAACCAAATCGACCAACGACCAGGCCGACACGCCCAACACTGACCTTACTGGTCTGCAACGCGCACTGGCGTTGCTTGATGAATTGCTTGCAAAAGCAATGGAAAAAGCTCGTGAGGAAACGGAGGTTGTCGCGATCAACCCGCCGGCGCCGAAGCCCAACCCTCAGGCGACGCCGACGTCGGGCAACGCATCTCAGATGGAGTCCGATCCGACCTCCAAGCTCGAAGTACCCCTGGCGGATATCAAGTTGGGAAAGCCGATCGCCGGGCACGGCTTGCAGATAAAGCCCCGCCGGCCGAGCTTCACCACGTTGACAATGCTCACCGCGGCCCCGGGAAACCCCTTGGTCGAAATCCGGTTTCCGCGCAGCGGCCGGCCGGTGCTGGCCCAAATCCTGGAAAGCTCCGGCGACCGGCGCGTGGACGAGGCGATTCTCAACAGCCTCTATCGCTGGCGGGCGCAGGGCAAGCAACTCGAAGCGCTGGGCGAAGGCCAGTCGATCCCCATTCGCCTCCGGATCGTGCTCGTCAAGCCGCGCGGCTCATGACATGAAAAGAAGGCACTTGGCATTAGGCAATTGGGACGAGGGAAGCCGGACCTGACGAGTGACCGAAGGGAGCGAGGAAGGTCCGGGTACTTCTTTTTTCCAAGTTCCCCTCGCCATCTCCCAATTACCTAATGCCTAGTGCCCAATGCCTAATGCCTTTCTTCCAATCGTTCCGTCCAACTCTGTAAACGAGCGTGATCAGTGAGGACGTACGTCAGCGGCGTCACCGTCACACAGCGCTCCAGCAGCGCCTCGACATCCGTATCCGGCGCGGTGTGGGTGAACGCCATCCCGTCGGTCGCCACCCAGTAGTAGACCTGCCCCGCGGGGCTGACCCGCCGCTCGTATTCCTCGGTGCCCGGCGCCGCGTTCATCTCCACCACGCGAATCGACGGCATCGGCGCATCATCGCTCTCCGTGCGCGGGATGTTGATGTTCACCACGCCGTGCGCGTCCAGCTTATGCTCCAACACCCGATCTATGACGGACCGTGCGATCTGAGCTGCGCGTTGGTAGTGAATCCTGCTGCGATCACCGATGTGGAGGCTCACGGCGATGGCGGGCACGCCGAGGAACGCCGATTCAATCGCCGCCGCCACCGTACCCGAGTAAAGAATATTGATTCCCACGTTCGCGCCGATGTTCATCCCGCTGATGGTCAGGTCCGGGGCTGCGTCGGCGCCGAACCGGTCCGGCCAAATCGTGCGCAGAGCGAGTTTGACGCAATCCGCCGGCCGACCGTCCACCGCGATCCCCTTCATTCGTTCGTTCACCACGACCTCTTCGATCATCAACGGCTCGTTGAACGTGATGCCGTGGCCGGTGGCGGATTGCACGGTCAGCGGCGCAACCGGAAAAATCTCGCCGAGCCCGTGTAAGGCGTCATAGAGCGCCGCA
>JACZXL010000250.1 GCA_022571635.1 Planctomycetota bacterium | reverse complement strand
GTCGATCATGCGGTCCTCGGTCAGGGCTTTGACGTACAGCGGCAGCGCGGACTCCAGTCCGATGACCCCGAATGCGGCGTCGGCGAAATCCGTCTGCTTGCGATGCGGCGGATGCGGAGCATGGTCGGTCCCGAGGATCGTGATTGTGCCGTCGGCGACGCCCTCTTTGAGCTGCGTGATGTCGCGCGCCGTCCGCAGCGGGGGGTTCATCTTCGCCATCGTGTTGTAGCCGGCGCAGGCGTCTTCCGTCAGCAACAGGTGGTGGGGAGTGACCTCAGCCGTCACCGGCTGACCCTCGGTTCTGGCCCGCCGGATGATCTCGACCGACTCGCCGCTGGAAAGATGCTGCGCGTGATAGCGACACCCAATCGACCGGTTGAGCCGAACGTCGCGCTCGATGATAAGTTCCTCGGCAATCGCCGGCCAGCCGACAAGCCCCAGGCGCGTCGCCGTGACGCCGGCGTTCATGGAAGCGCCATTCGTCAGCGTCGGCTCCTGGCAGTGCTGCATGAAGCAGCGATCGACCTCGTGGACGGTCCTGAGCACGTTGTCCATCATCGACGCATCGGCAACGCAATCGCCGTCGTCGGAGAAGGCCACCGCACCGACCTCGGCCATGCTCCGGATCGCCGCCAGCCGCTCGCCCCGCCGTTGGTGTGTCGCGCAACCGACGACAAAGACACGTGCCCGGTTGGCCTGCTCGGCTTTGTGTTGAACAAACTCGACCATCTCGGCGGTGTCGATTGGCGGGTGGGTGTTGGGCATGCAGCAGATGGTCGTGAACCCGCCCTCGATCGCGGCCGCAGCGCCGCTGGCCACCGTTTCGTCATGCTCGGGATCGGGCTCCCTCAGATGGACGTGGATGTCGATCAAGCCCGGAGCCACGATGCAGCCGTCCGCGTCGATTCGCTTGGCCTGGTTGGATGGAGGGATCGACCCGATTTCCGCAATCACGCCGTCGCTGATCAACACGTCCGCAGTCTGGTCAAAGCCGCGGCCGGGGTCGATCACGCGCCCACCTTGGATCAGGATCTGCGACATTCGCGGCGATTCTAGCACGGCTGTGAGCGTGGGAGCAGGTCTTGGGACATCGGTGCAAAACGAACATCGCCCACCGTGGAATCACGATGGGCGATGCGTAGGAATCGAACGAAAGGCGGCTGTTAGTTGGTGCAGCACGCCTTGGTGCAATCAGGCCCACAGCCGCTGACCGAGCCGAGGCTGACGGACGTGACGACCGGAGCGTCGGACTTGGCGGTTGCCGCTTGTCCCTGGTACTTGGCCATCTCTTCGCTGATGACTGCGGCAAGGGTCTTGCTGGCTGCTTCAAGGGCACAGCCCTTCGCGCCAATCTCCTCTTGCATCTGTGCAACGGCTTTGATATAGGCGTAGGCAGCCTTGCGAACGGCGGCATCGGTCTTGGTGCAGCCGAAGGCAACGTACTTCGCCTGGGCGGCCTTTGCGCCGTTACAGGCGCCGCAGCACGCGAAAGCGCCATCGCTCTTGACCTGTGCAACATTGGCAGCCCGAGCGGCACGCGCAGCAGCACAAGCAGCCGCGTCACTCTTCACCTGAGCGACCTTCGCCGCAGCGGCAGCCTTGGGGCATTGCGGTGAAGCATTGACCTGTGCAACCTGCGCCGCTCTCGCGGCCTTGGCGGCGGCACATTGCGCTTGCTTGTCGGAAATCACCTGAGCGACCTGCGCGGCCTTGGCAGCGGTGCAGCAGGCGGAAGCGTCGCCACTCTTGATCTGTGCAACCTGAGCGGC
Organism: Planctomycetota bacterium; assembly: GCA_022571635.1. GTDB lineage: Bacteria > Planctomycetota > Phycisphaerae > Phycisphaerales > SM1A02 > JADFNO01. The sequence continues at coordinate 3,843 of JACZXL010000250.1, read as the reverse complement.
CTTCGCGGCGGCGCACTGCGCTTGCTTGTCAGAAGTCACCTGAGCGACTTGCACGGCCTTGGCCGCGTGGGGGCAAACGGACCCACTCTTGACCTGTGCGACGTTCGCTGCTCGCGCGGCCTTCGCGGCAGCGCACTGAGCCTGTTTGTCGGAGGTCACTTGCGCGACGTTCGCCGCTCGCGCGGCCTTCGCGGCAGCGCACTGAGCCTGTTTGTCGGAGGTCACTTGCGCAACCTTGGCCGCTTTCGCCGCCTGGCATTGAGCAATCTTGCATTGCTTGACTCCGTCACATGGGGCCAGGGCGGTGGCTGAGGTCGTCAGCCCGGCCGCACAACACACAAGGACGAGGGTCGCGAGGGTTGTCTTGAGCACTTGAGATTCCTCCGTTTGGATTCGGCGTGTCGAGTTAAATTGATCGGTCTGAATATGTTTGGCTGCGCTGATCGCTCACCAAACGTCCCGAATTGTACTGGGCAAACGTCCCGGATGCTCAGGATTATTCGGATCATCGCCCCTTTTTTCAGGTGATGGTGAGGAATTGGCTGGGCCGAATTGGATATTCCCCATTTTCGCCGGTCTCCCGGGGGTGCCGGCCGCGACCGGAGGATGGCTCTAAGGCCCCTAGGATCACGCATCATGATGTGCTCGGCTGGAGATCGAACGACCGTTTCCCGAAGCCGGCTGTCGGAGCGAGCTAAAAGCCTCCCCTCCTCGCCGGGGGTCTACCTCCTGAAGGACGCCGAGGATTCGGTGATCTACGTGGGCAAGGCGGGCTCACTTCGCAATCGGGTCGGATCATATTTCGTTGCTTCGGCTGACCTCGGGTCCAAGAAGCAGCCGATGCTCGACCTGATCGTGGATTTCGACGTCATCGAGTGCGAAGGAGAGTGGGAAGCGCTGCTCATGGAAGCGAGGCTCATCAAGGATATCCGCCCGCGCTTCAATACGATGCAATTGGATGACAAGACCTTCCCGTATTTGGCCATCACCATGCGGGACGATTTTCCCGGCGTCTTCATCACACGAACCCCGGCTGATCCAGAATTCAAGGGCGCGAAGATATATGGGCCGTTCACTTCGGTCAATGCTTTGCGTGAAGCCATACATCTGCTTGAGCGCGTTTTCAAGTACCGCACGTGCACGTTGAGCATCAAGGCCGGCGATCCGAGGAATGAGCGATTTCGCCCGTGCCTGCTTCATTCTATTGGTCAATGCACAGCACCGTGCGCTAATCGCATCACCAAGGCGAAGTATCGGCAGGATATTCAGCGGTTTATGCGGTTCCTTGAATCCAAGCGAAGCGTGATGTTGCGGGAGTTTGGCGCAGAGATGGCGGAGGCCTCAGAGGCACAGGAATACGAGAAAGCAGCCGTACTTCGCGATCAGATTCATGCGATCGAGAAACTTGACGAGCGCGAGAAGCGGTTCCGCGAGACGGCCGACATCTGGCAGCCGGAGGTCACCGTCTTTGCGGCTGATCCCAGCGCGGGCCTGCGCGCGTTGCGTAAGATCGTAGGGATGGACAATGCGTTGCGTTGCATGGAAGCGATCGATATCGCGCACCTCCAGGGCGGGGAGACGGTCGGCTCGAAGGTTTGCTTCATTGACGGTCGGCCGTTCAAGGACGGCTATCGTCGCTACAAGATCAAGACGGCGGCGGCGAGTGATGATTACATGGCGATTCGGGAGGTTGTGAGTCGCCGTTATCGAGATGCAGGCGACGGCAGCGAGCTGTACCCCGATGTGATTCTCATCGACGGTGGGCTGGGACAACTGCACGCTGCGCTTGAAGCGTTCGATCAGCTCGAGACGAAGCCGCCGATGGTAATCAGCCTCGCCAAGAAGGAGGAACTGATCTACGTCCAGCAGCGCAGTGAGCCGATCAAGCTCGGGCGCGAGAATGCGGGGTTGAAATTGTGCCAGGCGATGCGCGACGAAGCACACCGCTTTGCCCAGCACTACCATCACATTCTGCGGCGTAAGGCGACGTTGGATGAATAGGAGATCTGGTCACTGAAGTGACCAGGCCTCAACTCAAATGGCTTGCTCAGTGCTTTCGCCCATCAGTGTGCGGGCTTCGGTCCACGCGCGTTGGAGCAGATCGTTGACAGCGAGCTCGGTGGCCCATCTTTCAAGGTAGGCTTGGTCGAGTTGGCCAAGCTGAACTTGCATAACGCCGACGACATCGCGCCATTGGCGTTCAGACATCTCGCCGCCAGCTTTATACCACTCGAGCTTGCTCAACACGGTGTCCTCGACTGATGCAATTTGGTAGGTGCGGTCGTCACCTTCAAAAGCCGTCGCTTGGACGACGCGCTGTCGAACGCTCTTGTCGAACGGACGCAGCTTTGGAATGAACACATCAATCTTGTACATCGTCGGCAAGTGGATGAGATTGAATGACGTTCGGCTGGTAATGGCTTGGAATATCATGTTTGAGTCAGCATAAAACTCTTCGCCCAGCAAGTGGACGAGGCGCGAGGCCGCGCTCGCTGGAAGATCAGCAATGAGGTCAACATCAATTGTGGATCGTGGCTCACCGTGGTAGGCGCTTGCGATCGATCCACCGATATAGAACTCGACGCCGAGCGTTCTGAAGGCATCGGCAACGACCTGGAGCGCCGTAATCGGCGGCTGAAGCGCCATCATGACTTTGGATGTCTTTGGAGCTTCGCCTCGACCTTGGCTGCGAGTTTTGGTCCGTAGTGAATCCGGACAAACATGATCTGACGCTGCGATTCTGACAGATCCGGATGCGCTCGCGATATCGCTTCATGCGCCAGGCGCCAGGTTTGGCTGGTCAATGCCATTGCCATAGCAAGCCGTCGTTTCGGGCCGGCCTCGCGAAACAGCCGGAACTGAATACGGGCGGCGTCTGGATGGGTGTCGTTCACGTGGCCATTATACGCTCTTCGGCACTTATTTTGGTACGCTTCGATGACCGTGAGCGGTCTTCGCATCGAACAAGCCGGCGAGGACGTTCTCATCTGGGTCAAAGCGGTGCCGGGGGCGTCGCGCGACGAGATTTCCGGCGTCGTGGGCGATCGGCTCAAAATCCGCATCAGCGCCCCGCCCGAAGGCGGCAAGGCGAACAAAGCAATCTGCAAGCTGCTGGCAAGCTCGCTGGGCGTGAAGCCGAATCAGATCAGTATCGAGCGCGGCGAAACCAGTCCAGCGAAGATCGTTCGCATTACCGGTGTGGTGCTTGATGATGTGATAAGCGAACTGACGTAGCCGTCGGCGGAAGCCGGCGGTTTCTTTGTAGGCGCGGTAACTGAACGCAAAAAAAACTCGCCCTTCCGGGCAAGGCTGATCGTTTTCGACGTTTCGACGTTTCTCACGCCGGGCTTGGCATGACGTCTCCGGTCGGCTCTTGGCCGGGCTCGTCGTCCTTCGCCACCTTCGCCGGCGTCTTGGTCTCAACGGGCTTGGCGGCTTCGGCTTCGAGCAGTTCAGCCACGGTCAGCTTGTCCAATCGCTCGCCGCGAATCAGCCGCTGCACTTCCTCGCCCTGCAATGTTTCGTATTTCAGCAGCGCCTCGGCGACGGCAGCGACGTTGTCCCACTCTTTGCCAAGGAGGCGTTCGGCGTCGGCGTACGCCTCATCGATGAGGCGCTTGATTTCCTCGTCGATGATGCGAGCCGTGTCCTCGGAGTATTCGCGCTCAGCGATAAAGACATCACGGGATTCGCTGCCCCCGTAATACACGAAGCCGAGTCGCTCGGACATGCCCCATTCGAGGATCATGTGGCGGGCGAACTGGGTGGCCTGCTGGATATCCATCGCAGCGCCGGAGGAGACGTCGTCCGTCTTGCGTTGCTCGGCGATGCGCCCGCCGCACA
>JACZXL010000249.1 GCA_022571635.1 Planctomycetota bacterium | reverse complement strand
GAGTTCGGTCGGCCGCTGCTGGTGATGCCTCGCCGCGGTGGGTTTGGCGAGACCCGCAACGATCATCAGGTCGCCACCGCGGCTCGGTTGGCCGAGGCGGGATATGCCAGCGTGGCCATGAACGAGGACGAATTGATCGGACAGCTTGCCTCGTTCGATCAGGTCGCCGCGTCCAGCGCTATTGCCTCGCATGCCTCTGTTCAACTGCTTTCGGCGGTGCGGGACTTCATCTCCGGTGACGCCCAGCCGAGTCGTGATTCTGGTGTCCAGAGCCATCCGTTTCCAGCCGTCGGGGAGGAATTGGCGCATGCCAAGGCTGCTTGAACAACCCGTGGCATCCGACGAACGGATATTCGATGGCATCATCTGCTTCGGCGGCGAGGATTGGTGGTACCACAATCGAGGTCACTACGACATTCGGATGATGCGCGAACTGAGCAAGCGCGTTCCCGTGCTGTATGTAAACTCCCTCGGGATGCGAGCGCCCGATCCGCGCGAGGGCGCGATGTTTGTTCGCCGGGTCTTGCGGAAGTTCGCCAGTCTCAGGCGAGGGTTCGTTCGCGTGGATGATCACTTCGGTGTTCTGAGCCCGATCTCCTTTCCCGGCGAGTGGAGCGCCGCCGTCACAAAGCGGTGGCTCACCAAGCGCGTCGTCGAGGCGGCCCAAGCCATGGACATCATGCGTCCGCTGGTCTGGGTTGCCTGTCCGACCGCGGCCGGCGTGATTGATGCGATTGACCGGGTGGGGCTCGTCTATCAACGAACCGATCGTTATGAGTGCTACCCCGGCGTGCAGCCGAGCCGCATCAAGGCGTTCGACGATCGTCTCAAAGCCGATGCTGATCTCACGGTCTTCTGTGGGGACTTTCTCTTCGAGCGCGAGTCGGCGCAATGTCGACATGCCTGCCGGATCGACCATGGAATCGATTTCGAGCGCTTCGAGAACGCCGGTCGGCGACGAGGGGAGGAGCCGATCGACATCGTCGATCTTGGACGCCCGCGCGTGGGGTTCGTGGGCGGGATTGATTCTCACACGTTCGACGTGCGCCTCTTTGTCGAAACCGCCCAGCAGCTTCCCGAGATTCAGTTTGTTCTCGTCGGCGCATGCTCTTTGCCGGCCGGTTGGTGCGAGCTGCCCAACGTCGCGCTGCTGGGCCAGAGGCCGCATGAGGAGGTGGCGGCTTATATGGCGGCGTGTGACGTGCTCATCATGCCGTGGCGGCGAAATCAGTGGATACAAGCATGCAATCCGGTCAAGCTCAAGGAGTACCTGGCGGTTGGGCGGCCCATCGTTTCGACCGACTTCCCGCAGCTTCGCCGGTACGACGGGCAGGTTCGCGTCGCTTCCACACCACAAACGTTTTGCGCAGAGATCCGTAGTGCACTGTCTGATCCGGGAGACGAAGAGGCACGTCGAGCTCAGGTTGTCGACCAGGGTTGGAGTAGCGCTGTCCACGGGTTGCTCGATGAACTGCGCGTGAGCGGGTTAGCGCCGGCCAACGGATCAAGAATCCCCAAGGACGACCAGGCGGATACGACGGTTCCAACGACCGTTGGGCGGCTCCGTTTGGTCGGAGTTGACTGGCTCGATGCGACGAACGGACGCCCAGGGCTACGCGCCTGTGTGGTGCTTGCCGGGGGATTGCGTCCCTCACCGCTGGTCGAGGCGGCCGGCAGATCGGTCCTGGATCTTTACCTCACACCAGAGAAGACAGTTCTGGATGTGATGGTCGAGCAACTGACGTTGCTGCCATCCTCGGACGGGATGCCGCTTATGATCCGCGTCGTCTACAACGGCCGTCTCCCGGCTCCCTGGCCGGGGACCTCGGCTCCCAACGTGCGGTTCGAGCAAGACCCTCAAGCGTACCGCGGCGCTGCGGGCCTGGTCGCCGACCTCTGTGCCGGCTACGAGGACCACGAGCACGTTCTTGTCGTTGAGGCGGGCCGGGTCCTCGCCGGCGACGTCGAATCGATGTGGGACGAACATCTGGCCAGCGATGCAGACATCACGGTCGGGTGCAATCAAGACGGCAGTCCAGGCGGGGTCTATATCACCAAGTGCGGCGTGTTGCGCGATATCCCGCCGATCGGGTTTGTCGACATCAAGGAACAGTGGCTGGCCTCGGCAGGTGATCGGGGGGTGAAGGTTCGCGTGCACGATTTTTCGAGTCCGGGAGCCATCCCGCTGAGAACGCGGGCCGATTTTCTGGCCGCCGCGCGACATGTGAACAATCATCTCGCGTCACGTGCCAGTCGCTCCATCGCACCGCCGCCCGCGCAGGCTGCGGGGCTCGAGATGCTTCGAGTCATCGGCCACGGCGCCGCCATCGGCCCCGATGTCCACATCAACGATGCCGTGATTATGCCCGCAGCCGTGATAGGCGGTGGGGCTTTGATTGAGCATTCCGTGGTCTGTCCCGGAGCCGTGATTGAACCGAAACTTCGAGTCGTCAATGCGGTCGTGAGCAGAAGCGGATTCTATGTTGATCAGTTTGTAACAACCGCCTCGAGGCCGGGGCTGTTCTTGGAATCGAACTTGCATGCCAAAGCAGCTTGAAGATCAAGCGTGAGGGAGAGGGTCGCCATGAGCGAATCCACCCGAGAGTACATCCGGACGGAAACCGACGAACTTGTTGACGAACCGATCGACGCGCTGCGCGCCAATCCGCTGCAGACTATCCATCGGCAGTTGCGGGGGCGCTACCGCGTGGCGGCGCTGCTGGCCGTTCTGCTGGGCCTCTGCGGCGGCATTGCCGGTTTCGCGCTGTTCCCTGCGAAATATGAGAGCACGGGTCTGGTCCGGATTACGCCGACGTTGCCCACCGTTCTCTACGAAAGTGAAGAGAACCGAATCCCACCGATGTTCGATTCCTTCATCACGACGCAGGCCGCCTTGTTCCGCAGCACGGAGCTCCTCCAAGAGGCCTTGGACCACGGCGGGCTGGTCGCGGCCGGTTGGGAGCCGGGGCCTGAAGGCGTTGCCCGCCTGCAAGGCGCACTGGAAGCCAGGCGGAACCGCGGTGAACAGGTGATCTCGGTTCGCGTCACTCACACCGACCCGCGGCTCGCTCAGAGCGCGGTGAATGCTCTTCTATCCACCTATGTGGAGCGCGAAGACAACCGGTCCGGAATGACGAACTCGGCCCGCGAGAGCAAGCTTGTGGAACGCGTGGCGCAGCTGGAAGAGGAGTTAGGCGAGCTGGATGTGCAGATGCTCCGGGCTTCTGATCACCTTGGGACCGACGCCGTTCAGCGCCAGCACGCGGCCAAGCTTCACGAACTTGAGGATCTTGAGAAGCAGCTTGCGGGCCTTGCCTTGGCCAGCTCGGTGCTCGAGTTGCCCAACGGCGCCGAGAGCAGCGCCAATATCCTCACAAACCTCGATAGCGTTCTCGGTATCCACATAGACGGGCAGCTCGAAGATCTGCAACAACAAGAGGCCGAGCTGAAGGCCCGGATCGCCACCCTGAGCCGGAAGCTCAAGCTGAAGCATCCGGCGATGATCGAACAGCTGCGCCAGCTTGACGCGGTTCGGGTGCAGATGCGCCTGCGCGAGGCGGAGCTCGTACGCCAGGCTGGTGAAGGTGAATCCACGAACGCTGTCGCCGCATTGGCGGCCACGCCGAGGAATCGCATTCGCCGCGCAGAATTGGTCTATCGAATGCTTCGTGATCGGGTGAGTGCCGAGGTCGCCACGCTCGGACGAACGCGATCACAGTTGGCCGATCTCCGCGCCCAATCCGAGAATGTGAAGTGGCGCCTCTATGAGGCACGGACACGCCTGGACCGGCTTCGAGTGGAGCGGGGCTTTGACAAGATGGCTCGAATCAGCGTTCTCGCTTTCGCCAATCTTCCCTTGGCGCCGGTGTCCGACAAACGCGCCGGCACCACGTTTATCGGGGCGATGTTTGGCAGCGGGCTCGCCGTCGGGTTGATCGTCCTGTTCGGCTTGGCCGCGGCGCGATGCCGATTTGCCGAGGAGCTGGACGTCTTCCAGGACGAGGCGCCCGTCATCGGCGTCGTGCCGGACATTGCCGACGGTTCGCGTGACGCCAAGGCGCAGGCGGGCATCGTTGTGCATCAGATCTGTAACGCCCTGTACGTGAACTCGAGCCGTGATCTTCATCCGGTGTACGCCGTCACCAGTCCATCGTGCGGCGACGGCAAGACGAGCATCGCGCTGGCCATGGGCGCTTCGTTTGCCGCCGTTGGGTACAAGACGCTCGTGGCCGACCTCGACCTCGTCGCCCAGGGACTGACTCGCCATTTGAAGCTCCAGACGAAGAACGGACTGTGTCAGGCGCTGGGTATGGCCGAGGGAGCCGGACAGGTGCACCGCACGATGACCTCCAATCTGTGGGTGCTGCCGACGGGTCGGCCCAAAGACATGGCGCCGCGGCAACTCTCGCCATCCAAACTCAAGTGGTTGATCGATGCCCTGCGGGCCAGGTTCGAGGTGATCGTGCTCGACACGGGACCGATCCTGGAGAGTCTGGAAGCGCCGGTAGCGGTCGGGGCCGCGGACCAAATCGTGCTCGTCACTGCCCGCGGCTGCAAGCTGGGCGACGTCCGAGCGGCGTTGGCGCGACTTCGGCAACTCCATGCGAATTGTCAGGGGCTGGTGCTGAACCAGGCCGCGTCCGTGGATTGCAAACACGCGGCCGCCCTCAACTCGCGCACGAACGCCTGGGCCGAGCGGCCTTCGCTCCAAGCGGTCAGCGAGCAGCCGTCCTCGGCGCCGGCATCTGCCAAGAAAGATGGACCAAAGTCGTCCAGCCCGCACGATCAAGGGCCCAAGCCTCGCCTCCGTCTGACTCCCTCGCCTATCGAGCAGGTGAAGGACCCAGCGGTTGAGGATGATCGACAAAGGAAACGAGCCGCCTGATCCGACGCTTCCGGGGAGAATTGGATTGATGAGGGATCACACTGCGCTCAGCGTGTACGAAGCCGTCAACGGCTCAGCCCTGAGTTCAATCATCGGGGAATCGCCAGGCCGGCCCATCACGATCGTCCATCGTGGGCGCGACGTCGCCGACCTCACCCATGCAACGTCGTACCTTCTCGTCGCGTCGAGCGGTCCAGTCCCCTCTCGCAACGACCTTGTCCAGATGACCGCCGAGCAGCTTCGATCGCTCGCTCCGCGCATCTGGCAGATCAATCGACCTTCGCCTTCTTACCGCGAACGAGTCACCGCAGACGAGGCCAACGAACTCATCTGTGTTCGGCGAGAATATGGACGCCCAGTCCTCGATACCGCCCCCATCGTTTTGACCTCCGACCGGCAGATCGCCCAGCAATGGGCACGCGCTCGTTCCGACCGGCAAGCGCGCCGTCAGCTACAAAAAGCGATCAATCAAGGGTCCGGCTCAGTCTTGCAAATGTGCCGACGCTTGCGACAGTGGATCGGAACGTTCCGGGCCAAGCGGCTCTTCGACATCGCCTTCAGTCTGATAGCGCTGTTCCTGACGGCGCCGCTGTACCCGATTGTGATGCTGGCGATCTGGCTCGAGGACGGGGCGCCGGTCTTCTTCGTGCATCGCCGCCAGTCGATCGGAGGTCAGGAGTTCGGCTGCATCAAGTTTCGTGTTATGCGCAGGGACGCTGAGCGAGTCAAAGCGGTCCTCGGTCCGCGGAACCG
>JACZXL010000248.1 GCA_022571635.1 Planctomycetota bacterium | reverse complement strand
GATCGCGGCGGGGTCCGAGAATATGCACGGCTTGGCGGATTTCGACGGACGCAGGGGCGTACCTGGCCGATATCTGATCCGGCCCGATTGGCGTTCCTCGGAAGTGCGGGTATCGTGAACCGTTCGCCCCCGGGTGGAGTACTTTCTTATTGCAGACGTGAGCAGGAGCGATCAGATGTTGAAGTCAGCCGGAATCTTGGTCCTTGGCGTCATGACGATGCTTGCGTCGGCCGGATGCCATATGCCGCACGGCGGGTGGCTCGCGCACACCGGCGGCTCGCACACCTATTACTCCACGGAGACGCGGCCAACCACCATCACTCTCGTCGATGTTCGTACCGGCGAAGCGCTGTTTGCGATGGACATCCCCGCCGGGAAACAGCTCACGATCGACTTCGACGAGGGCGAGGGCGACGACCCGGTGTATCGCCCCGACCTGCTGCGCTACCAGATATTCGACATCGGCACGAGGATCGGCAAGCTCCGAAGCTCGCTGACGGTTCCTCCGGCCAACGTGCGGCGCATCGACGTGTCCTTCCGCAAGGGCAACGAGCTGCGGCCGGCCTCGTATAACCACGAACTCCGCGCCGATCAGACGGCGAATCTCCCGGACTGGTGGACACCCGAGGGCGGCCCGCTGCCCGACGAAGACGTCAAGGCCACGATGTACGACGACTAGCGGCCTGAACAGACCTCACGATTCCTCCCCGCCTCGCCGGACACTGGTGGGGCGGTTTTCGTTTTGATCGGCCGACCTAGCAACCAAGAGGCTCAGCGACCGGGTCGCCGGGTCACGCTAGGATGATCGTGAGCGCGGACTAGGACGCGCGCCCGCATCCGGCATCTGAACACCTGAGGTTCCCTATGAGCACGCTACAAAAGCCGACTGTGACCTCCAACGGTGACGCTGTGAATCCCGAGACCGTGACGATCTCCGGCTATGCGGTCGATGAGCGGTACGGCCCGGGCTCGGTGCAAACAACTGATCCCAACCATGCGGGCAGCCCGCACCCACGCATCGGCGAACCGGGGCAGTTCCCCTATACCCGCGGCATCCATAAGAACATGTACCTCGGCCGGCTGTGGACCATGCGACAGTTTGCCGGCTTCGGTTCGGCTGACGACACCAACCAGCGCTTCAAGTATTTGCTCGAAAACGCCCGCGGCGCTCAAGCCAACACCGGGCTTTCCACCGCGTTCGACCTGCCCACGCTCATGGGGCGCGACAGCGATGATCCACTCTCGGCGGGCGAAGTCGGACGATGCGGCGTGGCCATCGACACCATCGACGACATGCACCGGCTCTATGCGGACATCCCGCTGGAAGAGGTAACCGTCAGTCAGACGATCAACGGCCCGGCGGCGGTGATCTGGGCGATGTATCTCGCCATGGCCAAGCAGCGCAGCTTCGATTGGTCAAAGCTCGGCGGCACGCTCCAGAACGACATCCTCAAAGAGTTCCACAGTCAAAACGAGTTCATCTATCCACCCGAGTCTTCGGTGAAGCTCGTTGTCGATACGATCGAGTTTCAGACGAACCACGTCCCGCGCTGGAACAGCGTTTCCATCAGCGGGTATCACATTCGCGAAGCCGGCTCGACCGCGACGCAGGAACTCGCGTTTACCCTGCGCGACGGGATGGAATACGTCGAAGCGTCGATCGCACGAGGATTAGACGTCGATGCGTTCGCGCCGAGGCTGAGCTTCTTCTTCAACAGCCATAACGAGTTCTTCGAGGAGATCTGCAAGCTGCGGGCGGCGCGCCGGATTTGGGCCAACACCATGCGCGATCGCTTCGGCGCCAAGAACGAACGATCGTGGTTGATGCGCACACACGTGCAGACCGCGGGTTGTTCGCTCACCGAGCAACAGCCGTTGAATAATGTCGTCCGTGTGGCGTATCAAGCGATGGCGGGTGTGTTGGGCGGGTGTCAATCGCTACACACCGATTCGATGGATGAGACGCTGGGACTGCCGACGGAAACGGCCGTGCGCGTAGCGCTGCGAACGCAGCAGATTTTGGCGCACGAAACCGGCGTGCATCGCACGGTCGATCCGCTGGGCGGGTCGTGGTACATCGAAGCGCTGACCGACCAGATGGAAAAGGACGCCAACGTGACGATTGCCGAGATCGACGACATGGGTGGGGTCGTCGAGGGTATCCACAAGGGGTATTTCCGCCGGTCGATCGCCGAGGCGAGTTATCGTTTCGGACAGGAGATGGAAGCGGGCGATCGCATCATCGTCGGCGTGAATGCGTACGAAGAAGGCAACGACGAGCAGCAGGTGCCGATCCTGCAAATTCCCCACGAGGTCGAGACGCAACAGTGCGATCGTTTGTCCCAGTTCAAACGAGATCGCGATGAAGACGGCGCGCAGCGTGCCTTGGATGACATTCGCAAGACCGCGCGCGACGACAAGAATGTCATGCCCGCGTTGATCGAGGGTTCACTCACAAGGTGCACCTTGGGCGAAATGGTCCAAGCCCTCGCCGACGTCTACGGCCGCTACACCGGCGGCCCGGAGTGGTGAGAAGATGCGCACTCTCCAACTGGGCTCCTGGGTAGACTTCAAGAAGGTCTTGGTATCCTACTCGGCGCTCGATCAACCGCGAAAAGACCAGCTTGCATTCCGTGGCCATGCCGACTCGACTTGGGACTTGAAAGCAACTATCGACCGCCGACGCGTTTTCTCGTCCGACGACGAGCGAAACACTTTCCTGAACCGGCTACTGGGAGAATTTAAGCGATGCGCGGCAGGATTAGGCATGACCTTGCCTCCATCGACCCACGATCTCTCGTGGGAACTATTGGCGCGCCACTATGGCCTCGAGACGACGGTTTTGGATTGGACTCAGTCACCGTGGATTGCTGCATATTTTGCCTTCGACGACAAGTCATCTCTGACTTCCGACTCCGTGGCGATATGGTGCTTGGATAGAGAGATATTCTTAACAAAACCAATTCCAGAGATTGAGATCGTTGACGATGAAGCTCTGCTCTCGGAGAACGTACGCGCAGTCGAACAGGGCGGACTATTCATGCAAATCAGGCAGATTGACCAAAATGTAGTTGATTATCTTGAGCCTAAGATTTATAAGTGGGTGATTCCCTCCAGTGATCGCCGAGTAGCTTTGAAGGAACTTGACGACATGGGCATCAATCGACGGAACCTTTTTCGAGATCTTGAGGGTGCGGCACAGACAGCCGCTCGGAGAGTGAACGGATGACCGACGGAAGTGAAGAAAAGTCAGAACCGCGGGCACAAGAACAGCAGCCGGAGTTCATTCAGCTGTTTGCTGACATGCCTCCCCTTCCCGACGAAGATCGGGTGCTCGTACGGTTCTATGTGTCGAATCGCATGCCAGTAGATATTCTTCTAAATGCACCTGAGTTTGAAGACATGGTGAAGCAATTGAGAGAACAAGGTGACAGGCGCTCCCAGAAAGAGATCTCGGATCGGCTCCTAAATCTGCGCAAGGCGGGCCGTCTTCCACGAGTAGCCTCATCGTCCACAGCTACTGGAGACTTTCCGCATTAGATCGAGGCCGAGTCCGCGTGGCGGGTCTGTGCGCGCGAGAAAGAGCACCGTTGTCCAAATGACGTCTGACTGATCCTTCGCGGACCCACCGCGCGGACGCAGCGGCTCGCTTGTGCGTATCCTCTTGCGCCATGAAGATCGCGCTTGTGCAACAGATGGCAACTGATGATCGCCGGGCGAATCGCGAGACCGGGCTTGGGGCGGTGCAACGCGCCGCTTCACAAGGCGCGAACGTCATCTGCTTTGCGGAACTCGCGTTTGATCCGTTCTATCCGCAGGAACCCGCCACACCCGAAACGCTCGCATTGGCTGAGCCCGTGCCGGGGCCGACCACGGATGCGTTCGCCAAGCTCGCAACCGAGCTCGGCGTCGTCGTTGTCCTGAACGTATTTGAGCGCGATGGCGATCAGACCTACGACACGTCGCCAGTGATCGACGCTGACGGAACACTCCTCGGCAAAACGCGCATGGTGCATATCACCGGTTACGACTGCTTTCACGAACAAGGCTACTACGCCCCCGGAAATTGCGGTGCCCCTGTCTACGACACCGCCCACGGGCGCATCGGTGTCGCGATCTGTTACGACCGCCATTACCCGGAGTACATGCGGGCGCTCGCGCTCAACGGCGCGCAGCTGGTCGTCGTTCCCCAAGCCGGCGCCGTCGGCGAATGGCCGGATGGACTTTTCGAAGCCGAGCTGCGCGTCGCGTCGTTCCAAAACGGCTACTACTCCGCCCTGTGCAATCGTGTCGGGCCCGAGCCGAAGGTGACGTTCGCCGGGCAATCGTTTGTGTGTGATCCCGCGGGAAACGTCATCGCTCAAGCCGGCGAAGGCGCCGACGAGATTCTCATGTGTGATCTTGATCTAACGAAAGTCGAATCTTCACACGCAGCGAAACTCTTTCTCCGCGATCGGCGGCCCGAACTGTACGGCGATTGGCTGAGTTGATCTGGAGATCGCACCGCTCGTCTATGATGGACGCATGATCAAGACCGATACGAGGTATCGCCGTTCGCCGTTCGCCGGTCGCTTTGTAGACTTCGTCCAGCGTGAACCCCTGCCCAGCCACGCCGGTCCAGCGATTCGATCTGCTGATACGGCTTGGGTTAGGATGAGCAGCATGAAAGCCTGCCTGCTGCATCGACCCGGACCGGTCCGTGATCGGCCGTTGGAATATACGGAGGTCGAGACGCCGCAGCCGGCCGCGGGGCAGTTGTTGATCAAAGTCCGGGCGTGCGGTGTGTGCCGAACCGATCTGCATGTGGCCGAGGGTGAGCTGCGCGTGCGCAAATCACCGATCATCCCCGGCCATCAGATCGTGGGCGAAGTTGTCGAGCTTGGTGAAGCTGCGCGCAAACCCGAGGTGGGCGCGCGTGTCGGCGTCGCTTGGCTGCACCGCACATGTGGCGAATGTGCCTATTGCTCGACCAGCCGGGAGAATCTCTGCGACAAAGCCGAGTTCACCGGCTGGACGCGCGACGGCGGATTTGCTGAATACGTCGTCGCCCCGGCTGACTTCGTGTACGAACTTCCCGAGACGTTCGACGATCATCAGGTTGCGCCGCTGCTGTGCGCGGGGATCATCGGCTACCGTTGTTTGCATCGATGTGGGATTCGAGATTGGCTCGGCGCGAGGCTGGGGATTTACGGCTTCGGCGCGGCTGGTCACATCGCAATCCAAATCGCCAAAGCGCGTGGAGCGGATGTCTACGTCTGTACGCGCGATAAGGAACGCCATCAAAGCCTGGCTGAAGAACTTGGGGCAACGTGGGTGGGCACAACCACCGAACCTCCGCCGGCTGCGCTTGACGCCGCGATCGTTTTTGCCCCGGCTGGGGAAATCGTGCCGGCAGCGTTGCAAGCCCTGGACAAGGGTGGAACGCTCGTGCTCGGCGGTATCCACATGAGCCCGATCCCGCAGCTTCAGTACAAGGACCTCTACTGGGAGCGCGTGATTCGAACCGTGGCCAACAACACCCGCGAAGATGGGCGGGAGTTTCTCAAGGAAGCGGCCCGCGTGGGTGTGCAGACGCATGTGCAGATGTTTGGGCTGCACGAGGCGAACGACGCGCTGATCGCGCTGAAGCACGATGCGATCAAAGG
>JACZXL010000247.1 GCA_022571635.1 Planctomycetota bacterium | reverse complement strand
AACCACCTCCGATCATCGCGGCCACGAACATCACCGAGAGCGCCGCGCCCAGTCGAACCAGGTATTTCGTGCGCTTCGGCAGGCCTCCACCGCGCCGCGCCGCCGTCCAAGCCCAAAGTAGTGCGACGAAATAGGCGAGCCCGAGGAAGGAGACCGGCCAGTCGATCAAAGGTACGGTGGCCCAGACGCTCGCCGCGGCCTCCGCGCAGCCGCCGCCCGGACCGCAGCCGGGCGCTTGGAGGATGTCCAAGTGCTTGCCCGCCAGCACCAGCGCCGCCGCGATACTGAGGATCAGCCAACCGTGGCCCAGCCAGAACGTTCGTCCGGACAGCCTTGGCGTGCTCCCGGTTTGGCCATCTTTTCTCGGGTGATTCCGTTGTTGGGCGTCTAAAGACATGGGCAGGTAATCTCAACCGTCGGCCTACATCCGCAGCGGGGCGTCGATTCCCAGAAGATCCAGGCCGCTCGCCAGAACGCGGCGCACGAGCCCACACAGCCGCAAGCGTGAACGCCGAAGCGCCTCTGTTTGCGCCTTCAGCACCGGGCACTGCTCGTAGAACGTGCTGTAGGTGTCGGCCAACTCATAGAGGTAGGTACACAAGCGGTGCGGTTCGAGACTTCGGGCGACGTCTACAACCACGCCGCCGTACTTCAGCAGGGCCAGGGCAAGCCGTCTTTCAGCCGATTCGGTCAAGGAGATCGTTACATCGGCCACGTCGGCCGGCTCGACGCCCGCCTTGGCAAAGATCGAGCAGATGCGGGCATGCGCATATTGCAAATAGGGCCCGGTATTGCCTTCGAACGTGATCATTCGATTCATGTCAAAGACGTAATCGCGGACAAGATCAGTGGAAAGGTCTGCGTACTTTATAGCCCCGATCCCCACCGCGCGCCCGATTTGCGCCAGCTCGTCGTCAGTCAGGCCGTGTGTCGGTGCTTTGGGGTCGGCGGCACGGCGGCGCACCTCGTCGGCGCCGCGCTGGCAGGCTTCGTCCAGCAATGACTTCAGCGTGACGTTCTCGCCGCTCCGCGTCTTGAGTGGTGTCTTGTCCGGCCCGAGGACCGAACCGAACGGGATGTGATCGAGCTGAGCCGTGGTCCCGTCCGGCGTCTCGTCCCACCCGATCAGCCGCGCCGCGTCGAACACGTCCCGGAAGTGGTCGCGCTGGCGAGCATCGACGACGTAGATCACCCGGTCCGCGTTGAGCTCATGCGTTCGAAACCTGATCGCGGCGAGATCCGTCGTGGCGTAGAGGTAGCCGCCGTCGGATTTCTGAATCAGCAAGGGGCGCTCCCGGCCTTCAAATGCAACAACGATTGCGCCTCCATCCTCCTTGGCGAGGTTTGCCTTGCGAAACGCCTCCACCACGCCCGGAAGCTTGTCCCGGTAGGTCGACTCCCCGCGGTTGTTCTCCCGGCCCAACTTGACGTTGAGAACGACCAGCGCTTCGTCCAGGGCCTTTAAGGTGCATTCGATCAGCCGCTTCCAATCCCCGACGAGTTCGTCGTCGCCCTGTTGCAGTTTGACGAGCGTTCTCTTGGCCGCCTCCATCACGCTCGGGTCATCCTCAGCGTCGTGTTGCGCCGCGCGATAGGCGGCGTCGAGTTCGTCAAGCGCAAGCGAATCGAGGTCGGTCCCCGCTTCGCGCAGGTGATGGAGCACCATCGCGATCGGTAATCCCCAATCGCCGAGGTGATTCTCACGATGAACGGTTCGCCCGAGCCGCTCGAAGATACGCCCCAGCGCGTCGCCGATGATTGTCGAGCGCAGATGGCCCACGTGCATCTGCTTGGCGACGTTCACCGAGCACATGTCGATGACCACGGCGTGCTGATCGGTGTCCGGGACGACGCCCAGCGCATCGTTGTCCATCGCCGCCAGCATTCGGACCAGCGCTGCGTCTTTGAGGCGGATGTTGATGAATCCGGGACCGGCGACCTCGGGCGGCTCGGCGATGTCCGCCAGGTCCGCCCTCGCCGCCTGGGCAACCTTCACCGCCAGCTTCCGCGGGTCCGTCTCGAGCTGCTTGGCCAGACCCATCGCGAAGTTGGCCTGATAGTCGCCGAACTTCGGGTTCTGGCTGGGACGGATGCCCGGATCGACCTCGCGATGCTCATCACCCAGCGCAGCGGCGATCGCGTTCCGAAACGCCTGTTCAAGAACCTCGACCGGACCGGCGACTTGGGTGCTGACTTCGCTCATGGCAATCGAGCACAGAGTATAGACGAGGGAAGCGATTTCTCTGCCAACGACCGCAATTTGGTTCGATCACGAGCCCGATCGGAGGCTATCCTGCTCCTCGTGGTTGGTGAGAAACTGTCAATCCTTTTCCTCTGCACCGGCAACAGCGCTCGGAGCATCATGGCCGAGGCGATCGCCAATCATCTGTTTGGTGAGAGGCTCGAGGCCTGCTCGGGGGGGTCGCATCCCAAGGACGCACCGAATCCGTTGGCGATCCAAACGCTCAAGCGTCACAACATTGAAACGGACGATCTGCGCTCAAAGAGCTGGAACGAGTTTGAGGGCAAGCAATTCGACTTGGTGATCACGTTATGCGATTCAGCCGTCCGCGAGTCGTGTCCGACACTTCCGGGGGCGGGGGCGCCGGGGATGAGCCATTGGGGGTTCCCCGATCCACCGGCGGCGGATGATCCCGAGGCGATGTTCGAAACCGTCTATCAAGGACTGGTCGAGGCCATTGGCCGGTTCGTTCAGACCCCCGGCGAAATCGACCAACGCGCTGCGGAAGTTGCGGGTTTCGTGCGCCAGCGGTTTGGTGAGGATCTCCCTGTTTAGCCGCGACCCGATAGGGGAGCGCTCTTGGTGTCTACTGCCAACTCCAGCGCTCGCCTATGGCTCGCGGCTAAACTGGTGGGTCAATGCCAAGATTGCCCGCTATCATTCGCAGCTCACCATAAGGAACACGAACCACCCATGGCCAGCCCGCTTTCCGAACCCACGACCGCCATCGAGAAAACCGATCGCGTCGGCGACCTGGACCATCGGCCGCGCGTCTTGCTGGGCAAGATGGGACTGGACGGTCACGACCGCGGCGTCAAGCTCATCGCCCGCGCGCTTCGTGATAGCGGCGTCCATGTCATCTACTCCGGCCTGTGGCAGACGCCGCGCAGCCTGGCCATCGCCGCCCGCGATGAAGACGCTGATTGCCTCGCCTGCTCGATCATGAGCAATTCACATCTCGTGCTCGTGCCGCGATTGCTGGATGAATGTCGCAACGTCGGTCGGCCGGACATGATCGTTACGCTCGGCGGGATCATCCCTCAAGAGGACGTGCAGCCGATGCTCGACGTCGGGGTTGACAGAATCTTCCACACGGGCACGAGCATGGAGACGATCGTCCAGACGGTCCGCGACGCGGTGAGGCCGTACACGTCCCTGGAAACGTCCCACGCCACGGCCAAGTTGGCGCGACGGATCAGCTTGGCCCATGCCGGCCGAATGCCGGCCGATGCCAAGACCAAGCGACCGGCTCAAGTCGTTGGGCTGACCGGCGCGCCCGGAGCAGGTAAATCGACACTCGTTGCGGCCATGGCCATCGAAGCGGTCAGTCGAGGCGAGAAGATGGCGGTGGTCGCGTTCGACCCCATGAGTCCAATTACAAGCGGTGCGCTCTTGGGCGATCGCCTGCGTGTGGATTTCAATACGGTTGATGAGAACGTGTATTACCGAAGTCTGGCCATCACCGGCGAGGATTACGCGACCCTTCCGGGGGTCATCGGTTTGATCGGCGCGGCCGGGTTCGACAAGCTGATCATCGAAACGGTCGGGGCGGGTCAGAACGACGTGGCCATTCGCGAGCACGTCGATCGCACGGCCGTGGTCGTTGTGCCCGGCATGGGCGACGCTGTGCAGATGGAAAAGGCTGGGATTCTGGAGATCGCGGACCTGTTCGTTATCAACAAGGCTGACTTTGCCGGGGAAAGCAAGCTGAAGCGCGAGCTGCTGGACATCGCCTCCGGCCGTGAAATCTACGAAACAATCGCCACCCAAGGCCAGGGGATTGTGGAGTTGCTGGACGCGCTACTGGGGTGAGTTGCCGGGGGGACAGGCTGTTTGTGCCCTGTTTGGACTCAGTCATTCTGACCGGCGATTGGATACCCAACCGCCGGTTTTTTGTCGAATAAGTTGGCCGCAGAACAACG
This sequence comes from Planctomycetota bacterium, assembly GCA_022571635.1. GTDB lineage: Bacteria > Planctomycetota > Phycisphaerae > Phycisphaerales > SM1A02 > JADFNO01. The sequence continues at coordinate 1,497 of JACZXL010000247.1, read as the reverse complement.
CCAGGACAGGCGATCCGGCGTACGAGGCCCACCCATGTTGTTTTTCCAGCAACGCTCCGGTCAGGCGCGGTATCCTCATAGTCGAAAAATGGAGGCCGATCATGAGCCGGACGACGATGTTCTGCGCGATTGCCCTATCGATCTGCAACGGCGCTGCCCACGCAGCCGAGGTCGGCTATTACAGCCAGCCCGCTTTGTTCGGCGACCAGCTCGTCTTTGTAAGCGAAGGCGACCTTTGGACGGCGACGCTCGGCGAATCTGAAAGCGGCCCGATCATTGCCTACCGCCTCACCTCCAGCGATGGGTCGGAATCTCACCCCTGCTTCAGTCCCGACGGTCGTATGCTCGCCTTTACAGCCGAGTACGACGGTAACCGTGACGTGTACCTGATGCCGATCGACGGCGGCTCGCCGACGCGGCTCACGTTCCATCCCGACCCGGATGTAGCGCTTGGCTGGACGCCGGACGGGCGACAGGTGCTGTTTCGATCTCAGCGAACCAATCCGCTCGGTCGCTGGGAGCTGTGGCGCATCTATGCGCAGGGCGGCATGCCGATTCGCTACGAGTTCGGCGAATGTTCGATGGCGAGTCTCAGCTCCACCGGCCGGCAAATCGCCTTCACCCGCTGGTCCAATGAGAACTGGACGTGGAAGCGGTACCGCGGCGGCACGGCGCCGGAGATATGGATCGGCGACCTGACCGCTGAGACGTTCACCAACATCACGGACAATCGAGCCAACGATCTGTTTCCCATGTGGGTCCTTGGCCGCTTGTATTTCCTTTCAGATCGCACAGGAACGGCGAACATTTTCTCCGACTCGCCGCGCGGAGGCGACCTCAAGCAGCACACGGCGTTCGCCCCGCAACCCGACAATCCAACTGCAGTTGAAGGCTACGACATCCGTTGGCCGAGCGCCGACGCCCAACGCCGCGGCACGCGGATCGCCTTCTGTCAGGCCGGTGGTTTAGCGCTGTTTGATGCGGTAAACGAAACGGTACGACGGCTGGATGTGCGCCTGGCCAGCGATCGTGTGGCCAAGCGCCAGCGGTTCGCCGAGCTGATCGAGACCGCCACCGAGTACGCGCTGTCGCCGGACGGGACGCGCTTGCTGGTGGGCTCTCGCGGCGAACTGCTCAGTGTGCCCGTCAAGTCCGGCCCCTGGGTTCAGTTCACGCGGACGTCGGCGGCGCGGGAATGGGGCGCCGCATATCTCGGCGAAGATCAGATGATCATGATCTCGGACGCCGCCGGCGAGCAGCAGATCGCGATCGCACCCGCCGACGGCTCGCTGTTGCCATCTCTCGTTACCGAAGACCGCGAAGCGTGGCTGTTCCCGCCCGTTGGTTCGTCCAACGGCCAGTGGATCGCCTTCGCCGACAAGACCATGCGGCTGCACGCGCTGAATATGATCACCTTCGTTCGTCGCCAAGTTGACGCCTCCGAAGCGGCCGAGATCACCGACTACCGCTTTTCGCCCGACAGTCAGTGGCTGGCGT
>JACZXL010000246.1 GCA_022571635.1 Planctomycetota bacterium | reverse complement strand
ATCAAATCAGCCAACGAATATCGCGGCAGCCGCATCGGCGTCACGTCCGCCGAACCGTTCTACACGAAGGAACCGATTGGGCTAACGGGGCTTGAGTCGTTGACACTCCTGTAGAAGAGAAACATCGGTGATGCAAGTTCGCCTTGCTGAGTTCGATGATCTGTCCGCCATCCTTGCGATTAGCAATTGGGCGGCGATGAATACGGCTGCTAACTTTGCCCTTGAGCCGGAGACGTTGGAACCGTGGCAGGCGGAATGGCGCGAGACGCACGAGCTGTACCCGTATGTCGTGGCAGTGGATCACGACAACGCCATTGTTGGTTTCACCAAGGCCGCTCCGTGGAAGGGGCGATGCGCCTATATCTATAGCGCTGAAGTGACGGTATATGTGCATCCGGATCACCAAGGCCACGGCATCGGCAAGGCGCTGTACGGGAGGCTGATGCCGACACTCAAGGCTCAGGGCTATCACACGCTGTTGGCCGGCATCACCCAACCCAACGAGGCGAGCGTGCGCTTGCACGAATCGTTCGGCTTCAAACGCGCCGCGCTCTTTGAAAGAGTCGGGTGGAAGTTTGATCGGTGGCACGATGTGGGGTATTGGGAACTACTGCTGCAGGAAGAAACAGTGAGACCAAGACCGATCGTTGCGGTGCGCGAAGCCGCAAGCGGCATGGAGTTGGGGGCTGGTTGATGTACGGGCGGTTCAAGCGCCGGTGCTGCCGAAGCCGCCGGTCCCGCGGACCGTTTCGTCCAACTCTTCAACTTCCGCAACGGCGCAGCGCTCGACCGGCGCCACGACCATCTGAGCGATGCGCATCTTCGGCTCGACGACGAACGGTTGCTTGCCGAGATTGATCAGGGCCACGATGACCTGGCCGCGATAGTCAGCGTCGATGGTGCCGGGCGAATTGGCGACGGAGATCCCGAACTTCGTCGCGAGTCCGCTGCGCGGGCGTATCTGAGCTTCGAAGCCCGGGGGCAAGGCCATCGCAAACCCACACGGCACACGGCTAATATCGCCGGGCTCGATCGTCACCGGATCCTCCAGCGCCGCGTGCAAGTCCATTCCGGCCGCGTGCTCGGATTGATACTCCGGCACGACCGCATGCGGCGAGAGACGTTTGATGCGAAGGGCGATCTGGCTCATGCAACACAGTGTACCATCTCGCGCACAAAAATGCCGCGTCGATTGGACGCGGCGTGCGATGATGCGATGTGTGAGTCGCTCTAGAAGATCAGCCACCAGCTCAGCAGCAGAATGATCGCCGCGCTGACGGCGAGGCTGACGAAGAGGATCATGCGGGCGTTGGGCGCGCCATGAGCGGTTTCGATCGGCCGACCGCCTTTAGCGCCATACCCGACACATCGCAGCGGGAGGCGGGCCAGCGCCTGTTGCCACCCGGAGAGATGGCGCCCCCGGTACGCCCGCCAACCGTTGAGGTTGACCAGGAACGCCAGGGCGATGATGTAACCGATGAGGCCCGACTTCCATGTATCCGGATCCGCGATCCACCACAACAGCATGGCAAACGCGCCGCCGAGCACGAACGCGATATAGACGCCGCCGTCGGGCACGGTGCGCCGCGCAGATCGACTGGTTGAACTCTTCTTCGATCGACCTCTGGCTGCCGATTTGGTCATCGCACCGTTTGCGTGCCTGCTCGAATGGACTCGATCAACGGCGCCGTCGTCCCATTGCGATGTCCAACGCCATCCCCGAGCAGCTCGTCAACGTCGCGAATCATTTCGCGAGTGGCGGCGATGGCGTTGTCGATGGCGCTTCGCCCGGTAACAAGCTTCAACGGATCGGTTCGACCGGCCTCGGCCAGACGCCGTTCCGTGCGGGCGCGCTCAGCCAGCAACCGGTCGAGCAGGGCGTCGGCCTGGTCGCGCACGCCGATCGGTTCAGTCCGACGTTGGAGATTGTTTGTGGTGCTCATAGGCGATCCCGAAGCTTGGTCCCTCGTTGGCCGCATCCACCCGTCGCGGGGCCGCTGGGATGAGGCGATATGATCGGCACCGCGGGCCTCAGATGCAAGCCGGGGGGTATGAGCTTCATTGGGAATTACTCGTAAAGCCTTTCATTTCAACAACTTCTACGCTGCCGCCGGCTGCAGTTCTGCCGAGATCAGCCCGCGGATGGCCGCAGCGACGCGAATACGGTCCCGGCTACGACGTTGCGGTGACAGTTCGGCCAGCATGTGTTCGATCATGTGTTCATCCACCTCCGGCAATCTCGTGACCAGGATGTCCGGGTGGGCGGTCGGCACGAGCGCATGAGGATCGCGAGCCAATTGCTCATGCCGCTTCTCGCCCGGCCGCGCGCCGGTGAAGACGATGCGCATCTCCCCGGTCGCCTCCGATGCCGCCGCGTCGTCCGGCAACTTGGGGCACAAACCATGCGCTTCGATGAACCGCAGGGCTAGATCCACAATGCGCACCGGCTGACCCATATCAAGGATGAACACGTCTCCGGCCGAAGACGATGCATCGAGAAACGCCGCGCTTTGCATGACCAGCGCCGCCGCCTCGGGGATCATCATGAAGTAGCGCGTCATGGCCGGGTCGGTCACGGTGATGGGTCCGCCTTCCGCCAATTGCTTGGCCCAGGTATCCAGCACGCTTCCCGCTGAACCAAGTACGTTGCCGAATCGCACCATCGCGAATCGCGTTTGTGATCGCTCGCCGACATATTGAACATAGAGTTCAGCCAGTCGTTTGGTCATCCCCATGATCGAGCGCGGCTTGACGGCCTTGTCGGTGCTGATCATCACGAACCGCTCGACGCCAACCGCATCGGCCGCATCGGCGACGGATTTCGTCCCGAAGAGATTGTTGTCCACCGCCGCGGCAGGATGGTCCTCCATCAGCGGAACATGCTTGTGAGCCGCCGCATGGAAGACAAGGTCCGGCTGAACCAGTTCGAAGTGAGCTTTCGTCGCCTCAGGCTCGACGATATCGTGAAGGAGCGCACGGCGAGCGAGTTCGGGCGCGAAGCGCGCGATCTGGCGATCGATCTCAAAGAGGGCGTTCTCCGATCGATCAATCAGAATGAGCTGGGCCGGATCGAATGTCGCGGCAATGCGCGCCAGTTCGCTACCGATCGAGCCGCCCGCCCCGGTGATGAGAACGCACTTGTCCTTGATGAGCGCGCGGACGGCTTGTTGATCACACTTCCGCGGAGAACGATCAATCAGCGCCGACAAGTCGAGCTGAGGAATTGTGCGCGGGCCGACGCCGGCGAGCTGATCTTGGAGCGTGGGCATGAACCGATCGGGAACGCCCAGCCGGCGCAGCCGCGTACGGATCGTGGTGATAAGCTCGTTCATGACGGCGGGCAACGAAACAAGGGCAAGACCCGGCCGTCGTCGAGCCACGATTGCCTCGAGCTGATCGACCGCGCCGAGCGTCGGTGCGTCATCGTCGAGCCGATCGGCCTCGACATCGTGGTCGGTCAACACCCAGCCCAGCGTTACGGGCCGATCGCGCAGCAAGTCCAGTTGTCGTTCAAGACGGCGGCAGTTCTCACGCTGGCCGATGATGATGGCGGTCTGGGGCACGCAGCGCCTCCATGCGATGCGTCGAGCGATTTCGATCGACAAGTGATATCGGCGATACGGCGGTCAGTCGGACCCGTTTTGGTGGGCGTTTCTTCCAATGTGGGCGACCGCAGTGGAGATGACCAGGCCGGCGACGATCAGGCCCAGGGCCCCGAGCACCTGTTGGTAGTCGGGCGAGAAGAACTCGGTCGACCAGTCCTGAGGGGCGAAGGACGACATGTTCTGCTCGGTGACGAGCCGGCCTTGAAGGGTGTCTCCGATGTGAGGGGGCGCCGGCCGCTGAAAGGGCCAGAGTCCGACCACAGCCCCCAGCAACAGGCCGAGGAGGAACCCCAGCGTCGCTTTGGGAAAGCGATCGAGCAGGAACTTGATGAGATTACTGACCCCCACGACCCCGATGACGACGCCGACGCCGACCGGGACCAACACCCACATCGCGTCGCCCAACTGTGCCCAATTTCGGTCAGTCACGGCCTGTTGAGCGGTTTGGATCGCAGTCAGGATCAGCACATATTGGCCGAGGATGAGGAAGAGATAGGCCCCGGAGACGCCGGGCAGGATCATCGCGCCTCCGGCGGCCACCCCGGCCAGCACGAGCATGGCGAGGCGCTGGGTGTCGGCGGTCGATTCCGTCGCGACGCCGCTGGATTGTGTCAACACCAGGGCGACCATTGCGAGGATCCCGACGATCGATGCCAGCACCGCCGTTAACTTCACCGGGCGAAGCATGCGCCAAACGACCGGCGCACCGCCGAGCGTCAGGCCGATGAACAGGCTGTACATGATCCAGCGATGGTCGATGACCAAGTTCTTAACGACGCCGGCGAAGGTGACAATCGCCAGGACCATCGTCCCGATGATGCAGGCCAGCAGCACAAATGTCTTTAGGCGAAACCGGAACGTTGAGATTTCCGCGACACCCCGAATGAATTGCGGATAGACGCCAACAGCGAGCAGCATCGTTCCGCCGGAGAGACCGGGGACGAGGTTGGCCAGGCCCATGAGCAGGCCGCCGATGCCGCCCCTCACGGCGATCCCGACGCCAACGGTGTTGTGGTTTGCGTTGCCAGTCATTTCAGTGTTCGCGCGACATCGTACTCGACCGAGTCATCCGACGTCGTGAACCGCAGGCCCGATCATTCGCTCCGTCAGCGCCAGGTACAAAGGCGCTGTGCAGGTTCGGCTCAGAGATCGATCGTGACATAATTCACGCACTGACGAGGGACACGGCAATCTGAGGAGACTGCGGGATTTGATTTGCCTTGGTCTCGTTTGGTGGTAGGTTTCATGAGTAAGCGACGACAAACTTCAATTGCTTCCGACAACGCGCGAGGCACACGAGCGGAAGCAGCGCAACAGGGGGTTGCAACAAACGCACCGGGGTGGAGGAGCGGCCGATCGCTCGGCGAGCGCTATGCCTGCATCGCGCGCCGGCCAAGCATCCGCCCCCCGACACTCCAGTTCCGATGCAGAGGGGAGAAAAGGAGTGCTCGGGGGGCTTATTGGTTTGCGGTACGTTATGGCGAGATTGGCGCCGGATTGAGAGAGACGGTGACGCCCAAAGCCGCGCGGGCCGACAGAAGCCGGCTTGACCTGCTTACGTCGATCCGCCGGTTGCGCGAGCCGGGTTTCCGAAGATCGCCAACGGCGTCCGCACGATGATCCACAAGTCGAGCAGCCAGGTTCGATGCTCGAGATATTCCAAGTCGTAACGGATCCACTCTTGGAAATCGACCTGAGGCTTGCGTGTACGGCAGATCTGCCACAGGCCGGTCAACCCCGGCCGGACACTCAGGCGCGCCTCGCGCCACGACGGGCAGAACTGGTTCTCGTGATCGGGACTGGGGCGCGGGCCGACGACACTCATGTCGCCCAGCAGGATATTGATGAACTGCGGCAGTTCGTCGATGTTCCAGCGTCGAAGGAACCGACCGACTTTGAGCAGGCGCGGATCATCCGGCAAATAAAATTGCGGTCCGTCCGAGCGGTTCCGCGGACCGAGGACCGCTTTGACTCGCTCAGCGTCCCTGCGCATAACACGAAACTTGATGCAGCCGAACTCCTGACCTCCGATCGACTGGCGGCGATGCACGAAGAAGACCGGCGCCCCGT
>JACZXL010000245.1 GCA_022571635.1 Planctomycetota bacterium | reverse complement strand
CGTCGGCCAGGCCAGTTCCGTATAAGGCTCGTACGCAGCACGGCTGCCATCGCAAACCTCTACGGGAGTCAATGCACATGAAGCACCTCACCGCACTCACAACGGCTTTGTTGAGCACCGCCTCGGTCGCGTGGGCCGGAGCCTTCAACCCGGACACGGTTTCCGTCGAGGCCCGCTGGGTGGTTCATCTGGACGTCGAGGCTCTCACCAGCTCCGAATTCGGCGCGTGCCTGATCAAGGGCCTGCAAAGCCAGGAGGAGAACCCGCTCGGCCGAGTGGAAGCCGAGATCGGCATCAACCCGCTAAAAGATATTTATTCCCTGACCGCGTACGGCACCGGCGAACCACCGGCCAAGGGCGTCTCCATTGAAGTCACCGGTGAGGATGTCAGCGTCGGAGCCGTCGCCCGGCCCGGCGAGAATACCGTCGTGGTCGCCGTGATGAGCGATGCCATTGACGCCTTGATTCAGACGCTGGCCGCCGACGAGCAGCGCTACGAGAAGATCAGCCGCGCTGGGTACACGATTCACTCCTGGGCCGACCAAGGCAGCGACGAGCGATGGTATCTCTATCAACAGCCGACCGAGAACGAATCACGGCGTCTCGTGCTCGCCAGCGACAATAGCGACGCGCTGTTTGAGGGAATCAGAGTTCTGGCCGGCGACGCGCCCAGCCTCGCCGATGTCAATCGCGACGATCGACAGCTCCCCCAGCCTGGGTCGATACTGTTCGCATCAGTAGACGATATCGGGGACTTGGCTGATCACGCGGCTGCCTCTGAAATCCTCAAGCGAACCAAGCGGTTGGCTGTAAATCTGAGCGAACACGAGGGGATCGTTCACCTGAACATCTCAGCCCATGCCGATTCCCCTGAAGCAGCAACCACCATCATACAAATCATTCAGGGCGCGTTAGCGATGGCCACACTAGTCGTCGATCCGAACGATGACGAGGCCGCCGCGTTTAGAACGCTCGTCCAGAATCTCACCTTCACCGCTGAGGGGCGGCGCATGAGCCTGGAGTTCCAGCAGCCGGCTGAAGTACTCTGTCAATTGCTCGAAGCGGCTGGTAAAGGCTCACGGTTTGGTGTAGGAGACTGACAGCGATTGCGCCCCTTGAGCATCCGGTCAAGCGCCTCCAAACGAGTGGATTGATGACTGACGCGAACCAAGGCCAACTCATCGCCCTTTCAGCGCTCAGCAGCCGGCAACTCGCCCTGCGCGCCCAAAAACAATCGCTGCCCGCGTTTACCGAGTTGGTCACGCGCTACGAACATCGGCTGTTCAACTTCGTTTTGCGACGCGTCAACTGCGCTGCCGATGCTGAGGATATTGTCCAGGAAGCGTTCCTCCGGGCGTGGCAATCCATCGACCGCTACGACCCGACGTGGGAGTTCTCCACCTGGCTGTACACGATCGCCCGCCGCCTGGCCGCCAACCAATACGCCGCGTCACGACGGCTCGCCCTACAAGCGGACCCAACGGCCAATACGGCTTCTGCACAATCCGCCGATCCCGCTGAAATCGCAGCTCGCAACGAGCAGCACGGCAATCTCTGGCCGACCGCTCAGCGAATACTCACCGACGATCAACGAACCGCCCTGTGGCTGCGATATGGTGAATGTATGTCGGTTCAGGATATCGCCAACGTCCTCGGCAAAACGCGCGTTGCCGTTCGTGTGATTCTCTTCCGAGCGCGCAAAGCGCTCGCCAAAGATATGAATTCAACGCTCACAACACATGAGCCGGTGCAGACCCTACCCGAGCCGGTTCCCGAACCGAAATTGCCCACAGCCCGCGTGGCGGGAGGTTTGAGATGAAAACAATCATCGCAAAATGGTTCTTCCTCAAGTCACTCGATGACGGCACGCACTCGCCGCGCTTCGTCGTCAATCGGCTTGAACGCTCCGCCAACTTCGCCGCGTGGGCGCACTCCATGACTGAGGTTGACCAACGACTCGCTGATGATGTCGGTCAGGCCCAAGTAACACCCTCACGCCAAATGCATCGACGCACGATGGATGCGCTGCATGAGAACGCATTTACGACAAATACCGACCGGCCGCAGCGCCGTCTACCACGGTTTGCCGCAGCAGCCTTCTGTGTGGTCGTCGTAGCTGCGGGCGTGCTCGCCAATCGATTCGTCACGTCAAGGCCAAGCGATCCTATTCCGAAGATCGCCGGAAGCGGATCATTCATCGATACGATGCCGAGGTTCGATCTTCGCCAGCGCAGCGATGCGATCCTCGTTTCGTATGTTCACAAACCGCTGGATGAAGAAGGCCGAGCCCTCGCGCATGATGCCCAGCGCGTAGGTGAATACCTGTTGAATCGACTCCCACTGCGATCAACCATTCGCCCAGCCCGCTACACGCCCGATCGCGACGACTGATGGGTGCCATGCTTCGACCCGTCCCGGGCGAAGCATGATTCATCGCGACACAAAGGATCATCACATCCCACCCGTTTAGCGGCCGACGCGTCCCGACTCCGTCGGGATCCCTCTTCGCCCACCGCGACCACTCCCGATGAAATCGGGACGGCTTTATGGTTCGCCCCAGATTCCTCCCCCTTATTTCGACGTTTCGACGTTTCGACGTTTCGGCGTTTCGACGTTTCGACGTTTCGGCGTTTCGACGTTTCCCCCATCCGCGTTCATCTGTGGTTCCATTGTTTTACCCCACCGTCGGCAACCACGCGGCGAGCAAATCGATCGTCGCTTGCAGATCGCCCTTGTCAATTGATTCGGTCACGGTGTGGATGTACCGCGTGCCGCAAACGATCGCCGCCGTCCGCGCGCCGTGCCCGGACCGCTGGATCGCCGCACCATCCTGACCACCGCGGGGCAGGATGCACCTTTGATGCGGAATCTTGTGCCGCTTGGCGACCTTACACAAATCGTCCACCAACTGATGGTCCGCGATCATTGACGAATCCTGCACCATGACCCCCACCCCGTCGCCATGCTTGCTTACGCGTTCGGTGTCCGGAACGCCCGGCGTGTCGCAGGCCAACGTCGTATCCAGCCCGATTCCAATATCCGCGCCGACGGCGTTGGCGGCGGCCGTCGCCCCGCGCAGCCCCACCTCCTCCTGCACCGTAAACACCACCACGACTTCGCAACTATGTTTCGCGGTCTTTGCTCGACTCTTGGCCAGTTTCGTCACCGCCTCAATCGCTACGAAGCACGCGATTCGATTATCAAGCGCCTTGGAAACCACCTTGCGTGGTTGCTCTATGAACGGCTCGTTCATTACAACAAAGTCCCCCACTTGGACCTTGCGTTTCACCGCCTTGGCGTTCATACCAAGATCAATAAAGAACTCGCTGGTCTCGGGGATCTTCTTGCGGTCCTCCGCCGAGGCGATGTGTATTGGCTTGCCGCCGGGGTTCATCACGCCTTCAAAGTCACCGCCCTTGCAGCACACCAGCACCCGCCTGGAAAACAGATTCCGCGCATCGAACCCGCCCGCTGGATTCACCCAGATGAACCCCTTGTCATCGACATGCCTGACATAGAACCCGATCTCGTCCATGTGGGCCGCCACCATCACGCGCGTGGTCTTGCGCTTGCGACTGGTTGCGGTGGGTTTGCGCGTGCAGATCAACGAACCCATCGGGTCGGTGGTGACGGTGTCGAACAGGCCCTTGATATTCTTTTTCACAAGATCGCGCACGCGCTCCTCTCGGCCGGGGATGCCGGGCGTTTCGCAGAGGCTTCGAAGCAGGCTGATGTTCATACGGGTTGCTTCCTTCGTTCAATGATGAAGTACGACCGGCGGTCAATTCCGTCATCGCCCCTCATCCGGTCCGATCCCCTACCATCTTGGGTAAGAGTCACGCATGATGGTGCACGATAGCCCACTACGCAAACGCCACGAGTCATACGCCGGCCGGATCCGCACGCCGCCGCATGCCGATGTCGCCAGGCCCGGCGCTGCGCAAGGCTCACAAACCGCCCCTGCCCAGGTCGAATTCATCGCCTACGGCCGTTCGGATCAGCCCGAGAAAATCGCCTGCGAAATCCTCGCCACCTTCGGCCAGCTCCAAGGGGAGTACGCCGCCATCCGCAAGGGCGCAGGCGTGATGGATTGCCCACACCGAGGCACGATCCTCATCACCGGCTCCGATCGGCGCGAGTTCCTCAACCGTATGCTCACCCAGGAACTCAAGGACCTCGCCCCCGGCCGAATGGCCAAGCCTAGTTTTTGGCTCAATCGCAAAGGTCGCATCGAATCCGATCTCGTGCTGGTCGAACTGGGCGATCGACTGCTGGTCAGTGTAGATATCACGCAGGTATCGCAAACGATCAAGACCCTCAGCGAGTACATCATCGTTGAAGATGTGCAGTTGGAGGATGCCAGCTCACAGTTCCATCACATCGGTGTGCATGGGCCCCGCGCGTCGGCCGTCATCGCCCAAGTCGCAGGCCGCAGCGAGTTCGATCTGGACGAACGACACACAACCACGGTCAAAATAGGCGATTCGGACGTCGTTATTGTCCGCAGTGATCAGACCGGCGAATGTGGACTGCATCTCATTACGCCCATCTCAGGCGCGGAAGCTGTTTGGGATGCGTTGCTCGCCGCGGAGCAAGGCGGCAATGAATCCAGCCGGCGCGTGCGGCCAATTGGGTGGTATGCGTTCAACACCGCACGCATCGAAGCAGGGACTCCCCTGTTCAACGTCGATTTCGCAGCTGACACGCTTCCCCACGAGACGGGCGTGCTGCACGATCGCGTCAGCTTCACAAAGGGGTGCTACTTGGGCCAAGAAATCGTCGCGCGGATCGAAAGTCTCGGCCAACCCAAACAGCAACTCGTGGGCCTGAGAATACAAAGCGACTTGTTGCCCGTGGCCGGGGCGCAGGTCTTCGCTCAAGAGGATCAAGGCGCGTTGGGTCCGCAGATCGGGCTTGTCACTTCCAGTACGATCAGCCCGATGCTCGGCGCTGACTGCATCGCATTTGCCATGCTCAAGACCGCCTACACCACACCCGACACGATTGTCACGGTCGCTGCCGAAGGTGAACAGGCCTCCGCCAAAGTATGTGATCGCTGTTTTTACGATCGTGCTTCTGCAAGCGCAGCAACACCATCGACCGCTCCTGGAGCGAATCCCAAGGACGATCCATGAACGCCACCGGCGCCGGAAGTTTCGAATGGATTCTGCTTGCTGCTGGAGGTGTTCTCACGCTTGCGTTGCTCGTCTTCTTCATCGTTGTCTTCACGCGAAAAGAGCAACGATGACTCGCTCCAGTCCAATTCAGCATCGCACACAATGACCCACGCCCTGCCTTCTGACATCCGCGTCACCGAAGTCGGCCCACGCGACGGGTTGCAAAACGAAGCGACAATCCTCAGCATCGATCAGAAAGTCGCACTTATTGATTTACTGTCCGCAAGCGGCGTCGCTGAAATCGAAGTCAGCAGCTTCGTCAGTCCAACGTGGGTTCCGCAACTGGCCGACGCCGAGCAGGTTCTCGCGCAGATCAAGCGTCGCAACACCGTCGTCTATTCAGCGTTGGTGCCAAACGAAGAGGGAATGCGTCGCGCGATGGACGCCAAAGTCGACAAGATCGCCATCTTCACCGCAGCCTCCGAGACATTCAGTCGCAAGAACACCAACGCCACGATCGCCCAGACCCTGCGCCGCTTTGAGCCGGTGGTTGCCCAGGCCAAGGATGCAGGCCTTCCCGTTC